>JAHFRO010000083.1 GCA_023266245.1 Betaproteobacteria bacterium
ACTGCCCCGACTGCGACATCCACTACGGCGAGCCCACGCCGAGCCTGTTCTCGTTCAACTCGCCGCTCGGCGCGTGCGAGACCTGCCGCGGCTTCGGTCGCGTGATCGGCGTGGATTACGGGCTCGTCGTTCCGGACGAAACCAGGACGCTGCGCGCGGGGGCGGTGCGGCCGTGGCAGACCGAGTCCTACCGCGGATGGCACGACGATCTCGTGCAGTACGCGAAAAAGCGCGGCATCCCCCTCGACACGCCGTGGCGCGAGCTGACCGAGGCGCAGCGCCGCTGGGTGCTCGAAGGCGATCCCGGCTGGGTGAGCTGGAGGAAGTCCTGGCCCGGCAGGTGGTACGGCGTCGGCCGCTTCTTCAAGTGGCTCGAGACCAAGGCCTACAAGATGCACATCCGCGTGCTGCTCTCGCGCTACCGCGCCTACACCCCGTGCGAAGCCTGCGACGGAGCGCGGCTCAAGCTCGACGCGCTCGCCTGGCGCGTGGGCACGCAGGAAGACGCGGACGCGGTGCTCCCGTCGCAGCAGCGTTTCAGTCCCAAGGGCGCGACGTGGAGCGCGGAGCGGCTCGCGGCGCTTCCCGGGCTTTCGGTGCACGACCTCATGCTGCTGCCGATCGATCGCACGCGCACGTTCTTCGAGAATCTGCACCTCCCTGCCCCAATGGATGAAGCCGCCGATCTGCTGCTGACCGAGATGCGCGCGCGCCTCGGTTATCTCGCGGACGTGGGGCTCGGATACCTCACGCTCGACCGCCAGTCGCGCACGCTTTCCGGCGGCGAAGTGCAGCGCATCAACCTCACCACCGCGCTCGGCACTTCGCTCGTCAACACGCTGTTCGTGCTGGACGAGCCCTCGATCGGGCTCCATCCGCGCGACATGGGGCGCGTGATCGGCGTCATGAAGAAGCTGCGCGACGCCGGCAACTCGCTGGTGGTGGTCGAGCACGATCCCCAGATCATGCTCGCCGCCGACCGCATCCTCGATCTCGGGCCGGGCCCGGGCGAGCGCGGCGGCGAGGTGGTGTGCTTCGGCACCCCGGAAGAACTGAAGCGCGCGCCGGACTCGCTCACCGCCGACTACCTCGCGGGCCGCAAGCGCGCCGATAGCGGCGCGGTGCCGAAGCCGCCCGCGAAGAACGGCGCGCGCATCCGGGTCCTCGGCGCCGCCGAGCATAACCTGAAGGCCATCGACGTCGCGATCCCGCTCGAGCGCCTGGTGTGCATCACCGGCGTGTCGGGCTCAGGCAAGTCCACGCTGATGCAGGACGTGCTCTACGCCGCCTTGCTTAAAGCGAAAGGAAAACCAACCGAAGCGCCCGGCCGACATCGGGCACTGTACGGTCATCAGCACGTCGCAGACGTGGTGATGGTGGACCAGTCGCCGATCGGGCGCACCACGCGCTCGAACCCCGCGAGCTACGTCGGCGCGCTCGACGCGATCCGGAAATTGTTCGCGGGGACGCCGGCGGCGCGCGAGCGGCGCTACACCGCCGGCACCTTCAGCTTCAACGCCGGCAACGGCCGCTGCCCCGCCTGCGGCGGCAACGGCTTCGAGCACATCGAGATGCAGTTCCTCTCCGACGTGTATCTGCGCTGCCCGGACTGCGACGGCAGGCGCTACCGGCCGGAGGTGCTGGAAATAAAGCTCTGGCCTTCGGCCAGGTCTCGAGTCCCGAGTCCCGAGTCCCGAGTCGAAGGAAAGTCCATCGCGGACGTGCTCGAGCTGACAGTGACCGAGGCGCTTGCGTTCTTCTCGGGCAACAGGGAGGTCGCGGCAGCGCTGCGGCCGCTGGCCGATGTCGGGCTCGATTACCTGCGGCTCGGGCAACCGGTGCCCACGCTTTCCGGCGGCGAAGCGCAGCGCTTGAAGCTCGCCGGTCACCTGGCGGAAGCCGCTAAGCGACGTGGCAACTCATCACTCATCACTCACCCCGTTAGAGGCGCGGCCTCTAACGGGGCTCATCACTCATCACTGTTCTTGTTCGACGAGCCGACGACGGGACTGCACTTCGACGATGTGGCGAAACTGCTGCGCGCGTTCCGCAAGCTGCTGGCCGCGGGGCACTCGCTGGTGGTGATCGAGCACAACCTCGACGTGATCCGCGCCGCCGACTGGATCATCGACCTCGGTCCCGAGGGCGGCGACGCGGGCGGCGAGATCGTCGCGACCGGCACGCCGCAGGAGATCGCAGCGCACCCGACCTCGCACACCGGTCGCGCGCTGAAGTCGTACGAGGCCGCCCTCGCCGCGCCACCAGCCGCAGCAGCACAGGAACCACGCGCAGAGGCGCGCGGCACGATTCACAAATCACGAATCACGAATCACGCCATTCAGGTGCACGGGGCGCGTGAGCACAATTTGAAGAACATCGACGTCGCGATCCCGCGCAACCGGTTCACGGTCGTGACCGGCGTCTCCGGCAGCGGCAAGTCCACGCTCGCTTTCGACATCCTGTTCAACGAGGGCCAGCGGCGCTATCTCGAATCGCTCAACGCCTACGCGCGTCAGTTCGTGCAGCCGGCGGCGCGGCCCGACGTGGACGCGATCTTCGGCATCCCGCCGACGGTGGCGATCGAGCAGCGCGCAAGCCGCGGCGGGCGCAAGAGCACGGTGGCGACGCTGACCGAGATCTACCACTTCTTGCGGCTGCTCTACATGAAGCTCGGGACCCAATACTGCCCGCAGTGCAAGGTCCCGATCGAGCCGCAGAGCGAGCAGGCGATCGCCGCGAGCATCCTGCGCAGCTACCGCGGCAGCCGCGTGGGGCTGCTCGCGCCGCTGGTCACGAACCGCAAGGGCTATTACACCGACCTCGCCAGGTGGGCGCGCGGCAAGGGCTACACGCATCTCAGGGTGGACGGCGATTTCATTCCCACTAACCCATGGCCGCGGCTCGACCGCTTCCGCGAGCACACCATCGAATTGCCGGTGGCGGACGTGCGGGTCGCGCCGGAACGCGAGCGCGAGCTGCGCGAAGCGCTTGCGCGCGCGCTCGATCACGGCAAAGGCGTCGTGCACGTGCTCTCCCCGCTCGAGGCGCTCGAGCGGGCGATGGCGAAAGGCGGCAATGGAAGCATCGAGCTCGGCCAGGCGATCTTCTCGGTGAAGCGCGCCTGCCCCTCCTGCGGCACGAGTTTTCCGGAGCTCGATCCGCGATTGTTCTCCTTCAACTCCAAGCACGGCTGGTGCGAGACCTGCTACGGCACGGGCTTGAGGCTCTCCGGCTTCGACGAAGAGCAGACCGGCGAGGAAATCTGGTGGAACGAGTGGTACGAGGGCGAAGCTGCGCCCTGCCCCGCCTGCGCAGGGCGCCGACTTAATCCCACTGCGCTTGCCGTCCGCTTCCGTGGCCGCTCCATCGCCGACCTCTCCGCGTTGTCCGTGTCGCAGATGGAGAAGTTCTTCATTGATCTCCGCCTCGAGGGACGAGAGACGGGGATCGCGCGCGACATCGTCGCCGAGGCACGCAGCCGGCTCGCGTTCCTGCGCGAGGTGGGCCTCGAGTATCTCGCGCTCGACCGCGCCGCACCTACCCTCTCCGGGGGCGAGGCGCAGCGCATCCGGCTCGCCGCGCAGCTGGGGTCCAACCTGCGCGGCGTCGCCTACATCCTCGACGAGCCGACGATCGGGCTGCATCCGCGCGACAACCGCATCCTGCTCGACACGCTGGCGAAACTCGGGGCCAAGGGCAATACGCTGGTCGTGGTCGAGCACGACGAGGAGACAATCCGGCGCGCGGCGCACGTCATAGACCTCGGCCCCGGCGCGGGCAACCGCGGCGGCGCGGTCGTCGCGGAAGGCACGGCGGCCGATCTTATGCGCGTGCCGGACTCCGTGACCGGCCGCTTCCTCGCACAACCGCTGCGGCATCCGCTCCATCCGCGCCGCGCGGTCAACGGCGGCACGGACGCGCTCACCATCGTCGGCGCGCGCCTGCACAACCTGAAGCACGTGGACGTGCGCGTGCCGCTCGGCCGGCTCGCCGTCGTCACCGGCGTCTCCGGCAGCGGCAAGTCCACGCTCGCGCGCGACGTCCTCTACGCCAACTTACGGCGCCTGGTCGCCGATCGCCGCGACCAGCCGCGCCGATGGAACAACAGAGGCAGGAAATGGGAAAGCCCCTCATCCCTCATCCCTCACCCCGTTAGAGGCGCGGCCTCTAACGGGGCTCATCCCTCATCCCTGAATTTGGTCGGCTGCCGCGCGATCGAGGGCTGGGAAACGCTGGGGCGCGTGCTGGAAGTGGACCAGTCGCCGATCGGGAAAACGCCGCGTTCCTGCCCCGCGACCTACGTCGGCTTCTGGGACGCGATCCGCAGGCTCTTCGCCGAGGTGACCGAAGCGCGCATGCGCGGCTACACCGCATCGCGCTTCTCCTTCAATACCGCGGGCGGACGCTGCCACGCATGCGAGGGTCAGGGCGTGAAGAAGATCGAGATGAGCTTCCTGCCCGACGTGAAGATCACCTGTGAAGCATGCGGGGGCGCGCGCTTCAATCCCGAGACGCTCGCCGTGCGCTTCAAGGGCAAAAGCATCGGCGAAGTGCTGGCGATGAGCGTGGACGAGGCGGCGGAGTTCTTCGCGGCGCATCCGTCGATCCACCACGCGCTCGCGCTCATGCAGGAAGTGGGGCTCGGCTACCTCACGCTCGGGCAGCAGAGCCCGACGCTCTCCGGCGGCGAGGCGCAGCGCATCAAACTGGTGACCGAGCTTGCGAAAGCGCGAAGCACCGCCCGCCTCACTCCTCACTCCTCACTCCTCACGCTGTACGTGCTCGACGAGCCGACGGTGGGACTGCACATGGCGGACGTGGAGAAGCTCGTCCGCGTGCTGCACCGGCTGGTGGATGCGGGCAACACGGTGGTGGTGATCGAGCACAACCTCGACATCATCGCCGAGGCCGACTGGGTGATAGACCTCGGCCCGGAAGGGGGCGAGGCCGGCGGACGCGTCGTTGTCCAGGGCGTGCCCGAAGCCGTCGCGAAGGAAAAAACCCGCTCTCACACCGGCCGCATTCTTGCGGAGTTCCTCGCCGAACGCCGCGCCGCGCCCGTCGCGGCAGTCCATGCCGGCTGATGCGCGCCGTCGCGCGCGAGCGGGGGCCTTTCCCGCTGTTTTTTGACTTTCATCAAACCCATGCAAACAAACGCTTAGAATCCGCCGCTCGCCCGCGGTATCATCATCTTCCCCGGTCCGGAACCGGGTAACGATGGAAGACGTTCGCAACAGGACATGAAGCTCAACGACACCCAGCTCGCGCTGCCGCCGCAGCAGGTCACGCTGGAAGTGCTGCTCGAGAAATACGCCAAGGGCGACGAGCGCGGCGTGGAGGACGTGCGCCGGCGCGTGGCGCACGCGCTCGCCGCGGTCGAAAAGGATCCCGCGCGCTGGGAGCCGGTGTTCTACGAGACGCTGGCGAACGGCTTCATCCCCGGCGGGCGCGTCAATTCCGCGGCGGGGACCGCGCTGCAGGCGACACTCATCAACTGCTTCGTGCAGCCGGTGGGCGACTCGGTGTCGGAAACCGTGGACGGCAAGCCCGGCATTTACGTCGCGCTGATGGAGTCGGCGGAAACCATGCGGCGCGGCGGCGGCGTGGGCTACGACTTCTCCGCGATCCGGCCCAAGGGCGCACGCGTGCGCGGCACCGAGAGCATGGCGAGCGGCCCGGTCTCCTACATGAAGGTGTTCGACAAGAGCTGCGAGACGGTGGAGTCCGCCGGCTCGCGCCGAGGCGCGCAGATGGGGATACTCCATTGCGACCATCCCGACCTCGAGGATTTCATCCACGCCAAGGACCACGGCGAGCTCAAGAACTTCAATGTGAGCGTCGCGGTGACCGATGCCTTCATGAGCGCGGTCGAGGCGGACGGCGAGTGGGAGCTCGTGCACAAGTCGCCGCCCGGGGCGGACTTCGACGGCACGCCGCGCCAGCGCGCCGACGGGATGTGGGTCTATCGCACGGTCAAGGCGCGCGAACTGTGGCAGCAGATCATGGAGTCCACCTACGACCACGCCGAGCCCGGCGTGTTCTTCGTGAATCAGGCGAATTCCGATAACAACCTGTCTTACTGCGAAGCGATCGAGAGCACGAACCCGTGCGTGACGGCCGATACCCGGCTGCATACCCAATACGGGCTCGTTTCCATCGGCGACCTGCATTCGATCGGCGTTCCGCTGCAAGCAACGGTTGACGTGCGCGCCCTGGGACAAAACGGCCGCGGCGTGATGCTGCGGCCAGCCGCACCAGCCTTCATGACTACGGGCGCGGCGGACGTATATCGCGTCGAAACGGTGGATGGTTATGAAATCAAAGCGACCAGTTGGCACGATTTCCATACCACCCGCGGCAAGATCAAGCTCAAGGACCTCAAACCGAGCGATGAATTGTTGGTTCAGTCCGGCAAGGGGCAGTTCGGCAGCGAGGGCAACGGCGAGATCGGGTTGCTGATCGGTCTGATCACGGGTGATGGCCACTTTACGAACCGCGGGAATGGGGAAGAAGCAGCAATCATCAGTTTCTGGGGCGAGGATCGCGAGCTCGCCACCGCGGTGGCCGGCCACGTCAACAGCGCGATCGCAGGCCTCGCGTTGACGCCTCGTGCCTACCAGGTCGCCCCGACCGCCATCCCCGGGCGAAACCAGGTCTTCGTCCGTTCCGTACTGCTGGCCCGTTTCCTCGATCATTACGGGTTTACCGCTGCCACGAAATTGCGAGTGCCCGAGGTTGTCTGGCGTGGGACCGAGGACTGCGTAAAAGGCTACCTGCGCGCTTTGTTCCAGACCGATGGCACCGTCAATATTTCCGGGGCAAGCCAGAGCTGCTCGGTGCGTCTCGCCTCGAGCGAGCCCTGCCTGCTGAAGGACGTTCAGGTGCTGCTTGCCAATTTCGGCATCTTCTGCCGGATCCGCAAGCGGCGGCACGCGGGTAACCGCCGGATGCCGGACGGTAAGGGCGGACAACGATTGTACGCCTGCCGCGCCGATTACGAGCTCATCATCGACGGAGAGTCGCGTGAGCGTTTCATGCAAGAAATCGGCTTTCACTCCGAGACCAAGAAGGCCAAGTACCGGCAGTGGGTGAAGGACAAGGTGTTGCGCAAGTGCCTGTCGTTCGTCACCAAAGTGGCGGCAATCACTTACGTGGGGCGTGAGGCGGTGTACGACACCACGCAAGCCGATCACAACACGGTAATTTTCAACGGCCTGGTTACCGGGCAATGCGGCGAGCAACCGCTGCCCTCCTACGGCTGCTGCTGCCTCGGCTCGATCAACCTGACGCTGTTCGTGCGCGAATCGTTCGGCGCGAAAGCACGCTTCGATTTCGACGCCTACGGCAAGGTCGTGCGGACGTCGGTGCGGATGCTCGACAACGTGCTCGACGCGACGGTGTGGCCGCTCAAGCAGCAACAGGCGGAAGCGCGCGCCAAACGCCGCATCGGGCTCGGCTTCACCGGGCTGGGCGACGCGCTCATCATGCTGGGGCTGTGCTACGACAGCGAGGAGGCGCGCCGCACGGCGGCGAAAATCGCCGAGGCGATGCGCGACGAGGCCTATGCCGCTTCCGTTGAACTTGCAAAAGAGAAAGGCGCATTCCCGCTACTTGATGCGGAGCGGTACCTGGCCGCTCCGCATTTCGCCTCGCGCCTGCCGGAGCGGCTCAAGGCCGGGATCCGCGAGCACGGGCTGCGCAACAGCCACCTGCTTTCGATCGCGCCCACCGGCACGATCTCGCTCGCCTTCGCCGACAACGCCTCCAACGGCATCGAGCCGCCCTACTCCTGGACCTACCAGCGTAAGAAGCGCATGCCCGACGGCTCGATGAAGACCTACGACGTCGAGGACCACGCGTGGCGGCTGTACCGGCACCTCGGCGGCGACGTCGAGAAGCTGCCGCCCCACTTTGTCACCGCGATGGACATTTCCGCGCTCGACCACATGCGCATGGTCGCGGCGGTCGCGCCGTACGTGGACTCGGCGGTCAGCAAGACGGTCAACGTGCCCGAGGACTACCCGTACCCCGACTTCAGGGACCTCTACCTCGAAGCGTGGCGTGCGGGACTGAAGGGCATCACCACCTACCGCCCGAACCAGGTGCTGGGCAGCGTGCTCTCGGTTTCGCCTTCGCCGCAAGCCGAGCAACCGGACGATCTCGACACCACCGAAGTGGACCGGCGCATCCGGCTCGAAGCGGCGCCACAGCCCGCGCTCTCGAGTCTGCGCTGGCCGGGGCGGCCCAAGCTCGCCGCCGGCAACCCATCGTGGACCTACATGGTGGAGTCGCCGTTCGGCCAGTTCGCGATCTTCGTGGGGCACGTCGAGAACGGCGACCCGCACCCGTTCGAGGTATGGGTGAACGGCAACGAGCAGCCGCGGGGCCTGGGCGCGGTGGCAAAGACGCTTTCGATGGACATGCGCGCGCAGGACAAGGCATGGCTGAGGATGAAGCTCGACATGCTGGCGCGCACCGCGGGCGACGATGCTTTCGATTGCCCGATGCCGCCCGGCAGCGAGATGCAGCGCGTGCCGAGCCTGGTGGCGGCCTTCGCGCGCATCGTGCGCTACCGCGTGGACCAGCTCGGCGCGCTCGCCAGGCAGGACGGCAAGTCGCCGGTGCTCGAGGCGCTGTTCACCAAGAAGGAGCCGAAGACCGGCACCGACGGCACGATGTCGTGGACGGTGGACGTCCACAACCCGCGCGCGGGCGACGACTTCGTGCTGATCCTCAAGGAGCTGATCCTGCCCGGCGCGCAGCGCCGGCCGTACTCGGTGTGGATGGCGGGCGAGTACCCGCGCGCGCTCGACGGCCTGTGCAAGCTGCTCTCGCTCGACATGCGCGTGATCGACCCGGCATGGATCGGCATGAAGTTGAGGAAGCTCCTCAACTACTCCGAGCCGCTCGGCGACTTCATGGCGCGCGTACCCGGGGCCGAGCGCCAGCAGAATTTCCCGAGCACCCTGGCCTACGTCGCGCGCCTCGTCATCCACCGCTACGCGATGCTCAGCGTGCTCGACGAGCGCGGCTATCCGTTGAACGAGATGGGCGTGCTCGAGATACCCGATGACGACCGGGAGCGCGGCCGCTCCGCCTACACCGTGCTCCGCGGGAAGCAGTGCAAGGAGTGCGGCAACACCGCGGTCATCTACAAGGACGGCTGCGAATTCTGCACCGCCTGCGGCGCGATCGGCGCCTGCGGGTGAATTGAGCCGCAGATAAACGCAGATAAACGCCGATCAAGATCAACACCCTCAAGAATGCAAAAACGTTTTGGTAACAAGCACGGCTGGCCGCGAGCCTCGGCGGCGCAGGGCAAGCCTCCCGTCGTCGATAACCCGCAGCTCCACAAACAGACGCGCAAGATCCTGTCCAAGCACTACCGCGCGAAATACGGCATGCGTCAGGGACGCGGCGGGCGCAAACCTTGATATATCACCGCAGAGGCGCAGAGAACGCAGAGGAAAAGCAAGAAGACAATGAGCCGCAGATAAACGCAGATGAACACGGATGAGAATAAAGTTGAACGGCCCAGAAAAAGCAAAGAGAATCAGCCGCCGATAGACGCCGATAACAGCAAGGCTGAACCGCCAAG
>JAHFRO010000264.1 GCA_023266245.1 Betaproteobacteria bacterium
CGCGCGTAACGGCATGGGTTTGCGGAAAATCGCTGTCAACACGAGGGCGCGGCGTGACAAGGCAACTGCGGCGCCGCGCGAACCGGTAAAACCTATGATACCGCCTTTATCCGCCGCTGCTGCAAGTTGCCGCCGCATCAAGAAAAACGGCGCCGCGGGGAAGGAAGAGTGGGGGGAGAACGCAACCGATCACCCCACCTCCATCCTCACCTTTCCCCAGAGGGGGACGGATGCTCATGTTCGCTACGCTCACATCGCGCTTAAGCGTTCTTCGCCTAAAGGCGAGGGGTTTCAAACCATCCCCGATGGGGACACCAACCGCGAAGACGCGGAAGCACACAGTTTTTTTACTCTCAGCGTCTCTGCACCTCTAAGGTGAGAAGCTTCTAGGTCCTCAGCATCTCGGGCTTGATCGGGAGCTTGCGGACGCGCTTGCCGGTTGCGGCGAAGATCGCGTTGCACACCGCAGGCGCGATCGGCGGCACGCCGGGCTCGCCGATGCCGCCCTGCTCGCCCTGCCCTTGCAGGATGTGCACCTCGACCTTGGGCATCTCGTCCATGCGCGCTATCTTGTAGTCGTTGAAGTTCGACTGCTCGACGCGCCCGTTTCTCACCGTGATCTCGCCGTAGAGCGCGGCAGTGAGGCCGTAGAAAATCCCGCCCTCAATCTGCGCCGCGATGGTATCAGGATTGACGATCCAGCCCGGGTCGATCGCCGCCACCACCCGGTGCACCTTCATCTTGCCGTCCTTTGCCACCGAGACCTCCGCTACCTGTGCGCAGTAGCTGCTGTAGGAGAAGTGCGCGGCGATACCGCGGTGCACGCCGGCAGGCAGCGGCTTGTCCCAGCCCGACTTTTCCGCCGCGAGATCGAGCACCGCGCGCAGCCGCGCCGCGTGGGGCTTCGCCATCAGTTGCCGCCGGTACTGGTACGGGTCCTTGCCGGCGGCGTGCGCGAGCTCGTCGATGAAGCTCTCCATGATGAAGCCGTTCTGCGAGTTGCCGACCGAGCGCCAGAAGCCCGAAGGCACGCCCGGATTATTGTTGACGTAATCCACGTAGACGTTGGGAATGTCGTACGGGAAATAGTCGGCCGCGCCCAGCACCGAGGTCGGATCGAGCCCGTCCTTGCGCAGGAAGTGCGCGAAGTTCTTGAAATACTGCAGGATGGAAGCGCCGACGATGCGGTGGCGCCACGCGGTCGGCATGCCGTCCCCGCCGAGCGCCGCCTCCAGCACGTTGTGCGAAGCCGGGCGATAAAAGTCGTGCTGTAGGTCGTCCTCGCGCGTCCACATCGCCTTCACCGGCACGTTACCCGCGGCGCGCGAAGTCTCTACCGCGTCGAGCACGTAATCGCTCTCGAGCCTGCGCCCGAACCCGCCGCCGAGATAGGTCGTGTGGATGGTTATCGCCTGAGGCGGCAGGCCCGTGAGCTGCGAGACCGCGTGCTGGTTCCAAGACTGCGCCTGGGTCGGCGCCCAGATCTCGACCGAGTCTCCCTTGAAGTGCGCGGTCGCGTTCATGGGCTCCATGCACACGTGGGCGAGGAACGGCACCTCGTACACCGCTTCCACGCGCTTGGCGCCGCTTGCGAGCGCCGCGCCGACATCGCCGGTCTTCAACCGCTCGGCGGCGGTGGGGCCTTTGGCGAGCTCCACCCAATTCTTGTAAATGTCGGGCGAACTCACTTTCGCCATCGGTCCCTCGTCCCAGGTTACATCCAGCGCGTCCCGACCCTTCTTCGCCGCCCAGAAGCTGTCGGCCACCACCGCCACGCCCGAGCTGATCTGCACCACTTTCTTCACGCCCTTCACCTTGAGCGCCCGCTCGGCGTTGTAGCTCTTCACTTTGCCGCCGAACACCGGGCATTTCGCGACCGTGGCGATGAGCATCCCGGGGCGCTTCACGTCGAGGCCGTAGAGCGCCTTGCCGGTGACCTTGAGCGGCGTGTCGTGGCGCGGCGTGCGCTTGCCGAGGATCTTGAATTCCGACGGCTGCTTGAGCACCGGATCGTCGGGCGCGACCATCCTCGCCGCGTCGTTCGCGATGGCACCGTAGGACACTTTCCTGCCGCTCGGCTGGTGGTTCACCCAGCCGTTTTCGGCCACGCATTCGAGCTGGCTCACGTTCATGCGCTGGGCCCCGGCCGCAATCAGCATGAAGCGCGCCGCCGCGCCCGCGTGCCGCACCCGCACGCCGACGTTGCGCACGCTGGAGCTGCCGCCGGTGCCCTGGAAGCCGCCGACCGCCTTGAAGCCGATGTAGCGCGGGTTGCCGAACGCGGGGTCGATGCCGCCCTGCTCGATGCGCACGTTCTTGAGGTCCACCTCCAGCTCCTCGGCGATCATCATGGCGAGCGCGTTGTGAGAGCCCTGTCCCATTTCCGATTGGCCACACAAGAAAGTAACCTTGCCGTCGGTGCCGACCTTGACAAAGGCGTTGAGCCTGATCGGTCCCGCGGCCGCTTCAGCGTCGCGGGACGCGCCCGGCAGAAAGAAGCCGATCATCAAGCCGCCGCCGACAGCGGCGCTCGCCTTGAGGAAGGTTCTGCGCTTCGGGTTGAGGATCGCATTCATGTCACGCCCCCTTTCTCATCATCGCCGCTGCGGCGTGGATCGCCTTGCGGATGCGGTTATAGGTGCCGCAGGTGCAGATGTGTCCGGCCATGGCCCGCTCGATCTCGGCATCGCTCGGGTTCTTGTTCTTGGCGAGCAGCGCCGCCGCCGACATGATCTGCCCCGACTGGCAGTAGCCGCACTGCGGCACCTCTTCCGCGATCCAGGCTTTCTGCACCGGATGGCTGCCATCCCTGGACAAGCCTTCTATGGTGGTGATTTTCTTGCCCGCAACCTGCGATACTTGCGTCATGCAGGAGAGCGCCGGCTCGCCGTTGACGTGCACCAGGCACGCCCCGCACTGCGCGACGCCGCAGCCGAACTTGGTGCCGCTGAGCCCGAGCGTGTCGCGCAGCACCCATAGCAGCGGCGTTTCCGGATCGTCGACACTGATCTTGTGGGATTTGCCGTTGACGTTGAGCGTCATTTGGGTGGCCATGGGGTTCTCCTCCGATGAGAACCGACCACTTTATTCCTTTCATTTGAGGATTTCAACGCCGCACAGCAGCATGACCAACAAGGGGGGCAGGGGGCCCCGCAGCCCCGGATCCCGGGGTGGCGGACGGGCAGATTTTCTCTCTAAGATTGCCCCACAAACGCGCAGTTTGGATTACAATCGCGTCAACCCATTTTGGGTGATATCCGTGTGTCTTTAAAGGAGAGATGACGATGGCCAAGAAGAAAGCTAGGAAACCCGCGAAG
>JAHFRO010000084.1 GCA_023266245.1 Betaproteobacteria bacterium
CAGATGTTCTTGGCCCAGCCCCAGGCATAAGTGCCCTCAAGCTCGCTCGCCTTGTCGGAAACGCCGCCGGCGCCCTTGACCGGGACCATCGTCTTCTGCGCCGGATCGTAGGTGTGCACCGAAGCCACGTGCATCACGTTCTTGCCGTCCACGAAGCTGTAGCAGGTGTTCATCAACATCGGCTGCGCGTTCACCGGCTGACCCTTGATGAGCGCGATCACCGCCGCGGCGCACACCTTGGCGTGCTGGTTAGCCATGCTCGCCGACTTTGGCATCGCCGGCGCCGACAGCGTCGCGTCAGCGAGCACGTGCACGCCTTTCACCGCGACCGACTCGTAGGTGACCCAGTCAATGCCGCACCAACGCTGGTTGGCGGTGATCAGTCCCGTTTTCAACGCGATATCGCCAGCGCGATGCGGCGGGACCACGTTGAGCACGTCGCCCTTCACGTCATCGAACTGCAGCTTCACCGTCATGCCCTTGACGTCCACGTCCAGAAGCTCGCTGTTCGGGCGGTAATCGATCATCCCCTTGTAGAGGTTGTTCCACGCGGCCAGGAACAGCCCCTTCTTCGAAACGATGTCGGGGTTGGAATCGAGCAACAGGATCTTGGAGCGCGGCTTCGCCCGCTTGAAGTAGTCCGCGACCTGGCACACGCGCTCGTAGGGTCCCGGCGGGCAGCGGTACGGCGCCAGCGGGACGTGGAACACGAAGACCCCGCCGTCGCGCATCGCCTCGAGCTGCTTCCTGAGCGCCACCGTCTGGGGGCCCGCTTTCCAGGCGTGCAGCACGCGGTTCTGCGCCTCTGCGCTCTTCAGTCCCGGGATCTGGTCGTACATGAAGTCGATGCCGGGCGAGACGATCACGCGGTCATACTGCAGCGTGGTGCCACTTGCCAGCCGCACCTGCCGGCTGCCTGCGTCCACCGCCACCGCTTCGTCCCGCATCACGCGCACGCCGCGGTTGCGCAATCCGTCGTAGCCCATGGTCATGTCCTTGATCTGGGCGTTACCCCCCAGTACCAGATTGCTCATCGGGCAGGAGACGAATTCAGAGTTGCGCTCTACCAACGTCACGTCGACGTCTGGTGCCCACTCTTTGATGTAACGCGCGGCGGTTGCACCGCCGTAGCCGCCCCCGATCACTACCACGCGCCCCGCGACGCCCGCGCCCGGCGCAGCACAGCCCGCCACCGCGGCGACCCCGCTCGAGGCCGCCATCCACTTGATGAACTCGCGTCTGTTCAGTGTCATAGGCCCCTCCTTAATAACCCCCGCGCATAGCGGGCGCGGCCGGCGCCGCCGACGGGCCCGGTTTGACGTTCGCAAAATAAGTCGCGATCAGCTCGAGCTGCTCATCGGTATAGCCCTTGGCGTGCTGATGCATGATGGTGGCCGGGCGCTTGCCCGCCTTGAAGTCCTTCATCGTCTGCAGCAGGTAGTTCCGGTCCTGCCCGGCGAGGCTGGGCGGGATTCCACCGACGCTGCGCCCGTCGGTGCCGTGGCACGTGAAACAGGTGGCGGCAAGGCTGCGCGCGTAGGTCGGGTCCTGCGCCTGGGCGTGCGCCGCGACGCCCGCCGCCAGCGCGATGGCCGTGCACCACGCGCCGATCACGGTTGGTTTCATGGCATCCCCTCCTTGGTATGGTGAGTATAGCGACGCCGGGCGCCGCCGCTTGGAACGGGTCGTTATTTCGTTATACGTATTAGTTTGTGACTCGACCGGTGAGCCGTCAAGGCGGCCAACAAAAAGCCCCGGTCCGCTGCCGGATCCGGGGCTCTCTCGCCACCGCCCGAGGCTCAGGCGACGCCGGCGGTCTCCTCGACGAACGCCAGGAGCACTTTTTCATCGGGGCCGATGTCCACCGTCACCTTGCCGCCGTGGGCAAGCCGCCCGAACAGCAACTCGTCGGCGAGCGCCGAGCGGATGGTGTCCTGGATCAGCCGCGCCATCGGGCGCGCGCCCATCTGCGGATCGAATCCCTTCTTCGCGAGATACTCCCGCAGCGCCGGGGTGAAGGTCGGCTCGACCTTCTTCTCCTCGAGCTGCTGCTCGAGCTGCATCAGGAACTTGTCCACGACGCGCAGGATGATGTCGCGATCCAGCGCGTTGAACGAGATGATGGCGTCGAGACGGTTCCTGAACTCCGGTGTGAACAACCGCCTGATCTCGACCATCTCGTCGCCCGCCTGCTGGCTGGGCGTGAACCCCATCGCGCTCTTCGTGAGCTCGGCGGCGCCCGCGTTGGTGGTCATGACGATCGCCACGTGGCGGAAGTCGGCCTTGCGCCCGTTGTTGTCGGTGAGCGTGCCGTGGTCCATCACCTGCAGCAGGATGTTGAAGATGTCCGGATGCGCCTTCTCGATCTCATCCATCAGCAGCACCGAGTACGGATGCTTGGTGATGGCCTCGGTGAGGAGGCCTCCCTGGTCGAAGCCGATGTATCCGGGCGGCGCGCCGATGAGTCGCGACACCGCGTGCCGCTCCATGTACTCCGACATATCAAAGCGGATCAGCTCCACCCCCATGATGTAGGCGAGCTGGCGCGCGACCTCGGTCTTGCCCACGCCGGTCGGCCCCGAGAACAGGAAACAGCCGATCGGCTTCTGCAGGTTACCAAGGCCGCTGCGCGCCATCTTGATCGCGGCGGAGAGCGCGTCGATCGCACGATCCTGGCCGAACACCACGCTCTTCAGGTCGCGGTCGAGGTTCTTGAGCGCGTTGCGGTCGTCCACCGACACGGCCTGCACCGGCACGCGCGTGATCTTGGCGATGATCTCCTCGATCTCGTGCTTGCCGATGATGCGCTTCTGGCGGGCCTTGGGCAGGATTTTCTGCGCCGCTCCCGCTTCGTCGATCACGTCGATCGCCTTGTCCGGCAGGTACCGGTCGTTGATGAAGCGGGCGGAGAGCTCGGCCGCGGCGGTCAACGCCGAGGGCATGTATTTCACGCCGTGATGCGCCTCGAAGCGCGACTTCAGCCCCTTCAGGATGGCGATGGTCTCCGCCACCGAAGGCTCGACCACGTCGATCTTCTGGAAGCGGCGCGACAGCGCATGGTCCTTCTCGAACACGCCGCGGTACTCGTTGTAGGTGGTGGCCCCGATGCACTTCAACTGCCCGCTCTGCAGCGCGGGCTTGAGCAGGTTGGAGGCATCCAGCGTACCGCCTGAAGCCGCCCCCGCTCCGATCAGCGTGTGGATCTCGTCAACGAACAGGATCGCGTTGGGATTGTCCACCAGCTGCTTCAGCACCGCCTTCAGCCGCTGCTCGAAATCGCCGCGGTACTTGGTGCCGGCGAGCAGCGCACCCATGTCGAGCGCGTAGACGTGGCAGCGCTTGAGCACCTCGGGCACGCTGCCTTCGATGATGCGGCGCGCGAGGCCCTCCGCGATCGCGGTCTTGCCCACGCCCGCCTCCCCCACCAGCAGTGGGTTGTTCTTGCGCCGGCGGCATAACGTCTGGATCACACGCTCGATCTCGCGCTCGCGCCCGATCAGCGGATCGATCTTGCCCGCGACCGCGAGCGCATTCAGATTGAGCGTGTAGTTCTCCAGCGCCCCGCCCGGCGAGGTATCCTGCTCGGTTTCGGTGTCGTGGTCGCCCTTCGACGGCCCGGCCTGCGGCACCTTGGCGATGCCGTGCGAAATGTAGTTCACGACATCGAGGCGCGAGACACCCTTCTGGTGCAGGAAGTAGACCGCGTGCGAGTCTTTTTCGCCGAAGATCGCCACCAGCACGTTGGCGCCGGTCACCTCCTTTTTGCCGGAGGACTGCACGTGCAGGATCGCGCGCTGGATTACCCGCTGGAAGCCGAGCGTGGGCTGGGTGTCTACCTCCTCGCCCGACAGGATCGGAGTGTGCTCGGTGACGAAATCGCCAAGCAGCTTGCGCAGGTCCTCGATATCGGCCGCGCAGGCGCGCAGCACCTCGGAGGCCGAGGGGTTGTCGAGCAGCGCCAGCAGCAGGTGCTCCACGGTGATGAACTCGTGGCGCTTCTGCCGCGCCTCCATGAAGGCCATGTGCAAGCTGACTTCGAGTTCCTGCGCGATCATGTCACATCTCTTCCATCACACACTGTAACGGATGTTGGTGCTGTTTGGAATACGATTTTACCTGTTCCACCTTGGTCGCGGCGACATCCCTGGGGTAGATGCCGCATACCCCGATGCCTTCCCGGTGCACCTTAAGCATGACCTGTGTGGCTTTCTCGCGGCTCAGCGCAAAGAATTTCTGCAGCACCACGACCACGAAATCCATCGGCGTATAGTCATCGTTGAGCAGCAGCACTTTGAACATCGGCGGCGACTTGACCTTGCTCTTCTTCTCCTCAAGAACCGTGTCTTCGCGCTGCCGAGTTGTCATGCCGGAACCCGCCATTAATTCCGCGCCTCGATTGATATTTTCACCATAATCCGGAAATTATCAAGTAGCGAATTCACGGCGCCCCCGGGCTATACTTGACTTCCCCCCGCAAATGGCCTAGAAAGCGGTTGGGTGTTTGGCTTCAAGCTTTTTCGCTGTACCGGTTTGGCCCGTACGCGATCTTGAAACTCAAACAGCGTGCGGGCGCCATGCCCGCTAATTTTCGGCAGAGGTAGGTGTATGGCAACAGGTACGGTGAAGTGGTTCAATGACGCCAAGGGCTACGGGTTCATCACCCCGGACGACGGGAGCGAAGATCTGTTCGCGCACTTCTCGGCCATCCAAATGAGCGGCTTCAAGACCCTCAAGGAAGGCCAGAAAGTGTCGTTCGAAGTGACCCAGGGGCCCAAAGGCAAGCAAGCCTCGAACATCCAAGCCGTTTAGTGCGTTGCCGGCGGCAGCCGGCGACGTAAAACACGCATAGAAGAAGCCCACGCGACCTTCCGGTCTGGTGGGCTTTTTTTGTTTCTGCCTGACGTGCCGGGCGCCGGCCTCGTCCGGTAGCGCGCGTCGTGTTGACCCCCGGCTGCGAGGCGCGGCGCCCCGCGGGTGGTGATGCTCAGCGCATCCGGCGCTTGAGCTCGGCGTCGACCGCGTCCATGAACGCGTCGGTCGTGAAGAACGGGTGATCCGCCCGGATCAGGATCGCGAGGTCCTTGGTCATCTTGCCCGACTCCACGACGTCCACGCACACCTTCTCCAGCGTCAGCGCGAAGTTCACCACGTCGGGCGTGTTATCCATCTTGCCGCGGAACTGGAGCCCCCGGGTCCACGCGTAGATCGAGGCGATCGGGTTGGTCGAGGTGGGCTTGCCCTGCTGGTGCAGGCGGTAGTGGCGGGTCACGGTGCCGTGCGCCGCTTCCGCCTCGACGGTCTTGCCATCCGGCGTCATCAACACCGAGGTCATGAGGCCGAGCGAGCCGTAGCCCTGCGCCAGGGTGTCCGACTGCACGTCCCCGTCGTAATTCTTGCACGCCCAGAGATAGCCGCCATTCCACTTGAGGCTGGCAGCCACCATGTCGTCGATCAGACGGTGCTCGAAGGTGAGCTTCGCCGCTTCAAGCTTAGCTTTGAACTCCTTCGCGAAGACTTCCTCGAAGATCGCCTTGAAGCGCCCGTCGTAGATCTTGAGGATGGTGTTCTTGGTCGAGAGGTATACCGGGTAATTGCGTTGCAGCGCGTAGTTGTAGCATGCGCGCGCGAAGCCGCGGATCGACTCGTCCTGATTGTACATCGCCATCGTCACGCCGGCGCCCGGCGCCTTGTAGACCTCGCGCTCGATCGGCGCCGAGCCGTCGGCCGGGTGGAAGGTAAGCTTGATGGTGCCGGGCCCGTCGTGCTTGATTTCGGAGGCCTTGTACTGGTCGCCGAAGCCGTGACGGGCGATCACCACCGGCTTGTCCCAGTGGGGCACGATGCGCGGCACATTCTTGCAGACGATGGGCT
This sequence comes from Betaproteobacteria bacterium, assembly GCA_023266245.1. GTDB lineage: Bacteria > Pseudomonadota > Gammaproteobacteria > Burkholderiales > SG8-41 > SG8-41. Next base: position 5,872 of record JAHFRO010000084.1, read on the forward strand.
CGCGGAAAATCGTGCCATTGAGGATATTGCGGATCGTGCCGTTTGGTGACGGCAGCATCTTCGGCGAACTGAATTCCTTCACGCGCGCCTCGTCGTGGGTGATGGTCGCGCACTTCACCGCGACGCCGTACTGGTTGGTCGCGTTGGCCGAGTCCACCGTTACCTGGTCGCCGGTCTTGTCCCGGTTCTGGATGCTGAGGTCGTAATACTTCAGGTTGATGTCGAGATAGGGCAGGATGAGTTTTTCACGGATCTTCTGCCAGATGATCCGCGTCATCTCGTCGCCGTCCATCTCGACGATGGGGTTTCTCACCTTGATCCTTGCCACTGCTTGCTCCTGTCGTCTGCGGAGATTTGTCGTGTTCCGGGTGCGTCGCAGCGCTACGCTGTCGGGCGGCCTGTTTGCAAAGGGCGAAATTATATCAAATATGGGCGATCCCCAAAGCCTCTGTTGGTCATAATTTGTGCTATTGCACCCTCTTAAAAAAATTATTTATGGCATACGGTTGGACATATTCATGGATCGTATATAATGCACTGCAGCACGAATTGTGACTGTAATTTTCATAATATGAAATTCAGGTCATCCTTCCGGCCAACGGATCAAAGTCAACGACGAGGTAGAACAGGTCATGAGCCGCTCTGTGTCCCTGCCTGAAGGCATCGCAATCCTGGGCAAAGTCGCGCCGCAATTCACCGATATCCTCTCCCCGCAGGCGCTTGCTTTCGTGGCCAAGCTCGCGCGCAAGTTCGAAGCGCGCCGTCGCGAGTTGATGGCGCTGCGCGCGCAGCGCCAGGCCGAGTTCGACGCCGGCAAACTTCCCAATTTCCTGCCGGATACCCAACACCTACGCGAAGCAGCCTGGACGGTGGCGCCCGTGCCCCGCGACCTGCAGGACCGCCGCGTCGAGATCACCGGTCCGACCGACCGCAAGATGGTGATCAACGCGCTGAACTCCGGCGCGAGCGTGTTCGTGGCGGATTTCGAGGACGCCCACACGCCGACCTGGGACAACATGATCGAAGGCCAGATCAATCTGCGCGACGCGGTCAATCGCACCATCAGCCTCGTCAGCCCCGAAGGCAGGCAGTATCAGCTCAACGACAAGACCGCCACGCTGCTGGTGCGCCCCCGCGGCTGGCACCTGCTGGAGAAGCACGTATACATCGACGGCGCGCCGGTGTCGGGCGCCATCTTCGATTTCGCGCTCACCTTCTTCCACAACGCGAAGAATCTGCTCGCGCGCGCGAGCGGCCCGTACTTTTATCTGCCCAAGATGGAAAGCCATCTCGAAGCGCGGCTGTGGAACGACATTTTCGTCGCCGCGCAACGCGAGCTCGGCGTCCCGCTGGGCACGATCAAGGCCACCGTGCTGATCGAGACCATCCTTGCCGCGTTCGAGATGGACGAGATTCTTTACGAACTGCGCGAGCACTCGGCGGGCCTCAACATCGGCCGTTGGGACTACATCTTCAGCTGCATCAAGAAGTTCCGTTCCAACAAGGATTTCAGCCTCGCCGACCGCGTGCAGGTGACGATGACCGCACCGTTCATGCGCGCCTACGCCCTGCTGCTGATCCGGACCTGCCACAGGCGCAATGCGTTTGCGATGGGCGGTATGGCGGCGCAGATCCCGATCAAGAACGATCCGACAGCGAACGAGGCCGCACTCGAGAAAGTGCGCGCCGACAAGATCCGCGAGGCGACCGACGGCTGCGACGGCACCTGGGTGGCCCATCCCGGACTGGTGGAAGTCGCGAAGGCAGTATTCGATCAGTACATGCCCACACCCAACCAGATCCACAAGAAACGCGACGACGTGCAGGTGGCTGCCCGCGATCTGCTCGACTTCCAGCCGGAGCAGCCGATCACGGAAGCCGGGCTGCGCAACAACATTAGCGTCGGCATCCAGTACATCGGCGCCTGGCTCGCCGGCAACGGCTGCGTGCCGGTCTATAACCTGATGGAAGACGCCGCCACTGCCGAAATTTCACGCTCGCAAATCTGGCAGTGGATCAGGAGCCCCAAGGGCGTGCTGGAAGATGGCCGCAAGGTCACCAAGGATTTGTTCAGGAAGCTGCTGCCGGAGGAACTCGCGAAGGTGAAAACGCTGCTCGGCGAGGAAGGCTGGAAGGCCGGCTGCTATGAGGAAGCCGCGAAGCTGTTCGATCAGATCACCACGAGCGACGACTACGTCGAGTTTCTCACCCTGCCCGGCTACCAGTGGCTGACGCGCGACCTGCGCGAGCCGATCGCCGCCTGACCGGCCTCAAGCCGCAAGTATGAAATGCCCCGACCGGGGGCATTTTTTTGCCCTCCCAGCAGACGCCCATGGCGCGCATCGTGCTGTTCAACAAGCCGACAAGCCCTACGGAGTCAAGACCCGTTGCACGGCACAGCTGAGGTGGCCCCACCGGCAAGGCAGGATTTCGCACTAACACACTGTTTTATAATAAGTATTCTCGACGACCCGCGGCGCCCCGAAACCGCTGCCGAAAACTTTCACCAAACTGTCAACCCGAGTAGGCGTTCGGCCGTTATGTGCGTTGACCGATAATTCGGTCAATTTCTGCAAATAACTTTTCTATTTACCAAGAGGAAATGTCATGAGCAAACTTCTAACCACCCTTCTGGCAGCCGTCTTCGCTGCGGTGACCGTGACCCCGGTCACGTTCGCGATGAAGCACGAGATGAAGAAGGAAGAAAAGAAGGAAATGAAGGCCGAGAAGAAGGCCGAAGCCAAGATGACCGAAGCCGAGAAGAAGGCCGAAGCCAAGAAGAAGAAGGCCGACGCCGTCGCCAAGGCCTGCAAGGACAAGAAGCCGGGCGACGAAGTTACAGTGGACGGCAAAAAGGTGAAGTGCCCGGCGCCTAAGAAGGAAGCGAAGAAGGTCGAGAAGAAGGAAGAAAAGAAGGAAATGAAGAAGGAAGAAATGAAGAAGTAAGCTTCTTCCCTTTTCAGCAGAAAGGCAGGGCGATGCCCTGCCTTTTTTGTTTGTACACGAAACAGGGCAGCGTGGCTTGGGCGGCATGGGCCCAGGCGATACAATGCGCGCTCTATCGCCGCCGTATGATCTGGAAACCCAATGTCACCGTCGCCGCGGTCATCGAGCGCGACGGCCGCTTCCTGCTGGTCGAGGAACACACCGAGCGCGGACGGCTCTTCAACCAGCCGGCCGGCCACCTCGACCCAGGCGAATCCCTGATCCGCGCCGTCGGACGTGAAACGCTGGAAGAAACTGCCTACACTTTCGAACCAACGGGCCTGCTGGGGATCTATCAATACCATTCCGGCGCGGATAACGTGACCTACATACGATTCGCCTTCATTGGAAATATCACCGCGCACGAGGCGGGCCGCGCGCTCGACCAGGGCATCATCCGTGCGCTGTGGCTCACGCCGGAGGAAATCCGGCGCGAGACGGCCCGTCACCGCTCACCGCTCGTGATGCGCTGCATAGACGATTACCTCGCCGGCCAGCGCTTCCCCCTGGGCGTGCTGTATCACCATGTCCCCTAGTTCCATGAGCGGGAAGCGCGTTATCGTCGGCATGTCGGGCGGCGTCGACTCCTCCGTCGCCGCCCTGCTGCTCAAGCAGCAAGGCTATGAGGTCTCGGGCCTGTTCATGAAGAACTGGGAGGACGACGACACCGACGAGTACTGCAGCTCGCGCCAGGATCTGATTGATG
>JAHFRO010000265.1 GCA_023266245.1 Betaproteobacteria bacterium
GGCTCCACATGAACTGCTTCAGATATTCGGCGCCGCCTGCCTGCACGCCGGTGCCGGAGAGCTTGGCTCCGCCGAACGGCTGTGCTGCGACCAGCGCGCCGGTGATGCGGCGGTTGAGGTAGAGATTGCCCACGCGATAACGCTCGCGCGCCAGCGCCAGGTGTTCGGGCAGGCGCGAGAACACGCCGCCGGTGAGGGCGTAATCGGAGTCAAGCGCGAGCTCCAGCGCCTGCTCGAAGCTGGCGACACGGAGCACCGAGAGCACGGGCGCAAAGATTTCCTCGCGCGCGAGGCGATGCTGCGGCTCGATGCCCGTGAAAATCGTGGGCGGCACATAGTAACCGTCGGCGGGCACCTTGCCCTGGTAATAGAGCCGGCCTTCGTTCCTGCCGATCTCGATGTAGCCGAACGCTTTCTCCTGCGCCTGGTGGGTGATCACCGGCCCGAACACGTGGCGCGGGTCCTCCGGCGGCCCGTAGGTGTAGGCTTCGAGCGCTTGCGCGAGCCGCGCGACAAGCCGGTCGTGCACGCTCCCGACCGCGATCAGGCGCGAACACGCCGAGCACTTCTGTCCCTGATAGCCGAACGCGGAGTACAGGCTCTGCAGCACCGCCTCGTCGAGATCGGCGCCCTCGTCCACGATGATGGCGTTCTTGCCGCCCATCTCGCACACCACGCGCTTGACGTGCGTCTGCCCGGAGGCAAGCCGCCCCGCCTGTTCGAGGATCCTGAGCCCGACCTCGCGCGACCCGGTGAAGGCGATGAGGTGTACCTGTGGGTGGCTCACCAGCAGATCGCCCACCACTTCGCCCCGCCCCGGCACGAGCTGGCACACCTCGGGCGGGAAACCGGCCTCGAGCAGGATGTCGTGGAACTTGCGCGCCACGATCGCCGCCGCCGCCGCCGGTTTCATGATCGCGCAGTTGCCGGTGACCAGCGCCGCGCTGGTCATACCTGCGAGGATCGCGAGTGGAAAGTTCCACGGCGCAATGATCGCCGCCACTCCGCGCGGCTCGAAGCACGTGAGGTTGATCTCCCCGGGAAAGCTGAGCGTCGTCCGCCAGCCTTCGAGACGCGCCATCTCGGCGGCGTAGTAGCGCAGGTAATCGATCGCCTCCGCCACATCAGCATCGGCTTCACGCCAGTTCTTGCCCTGTTCCAGCACCTGCCATGCTGCGAGTTCGGAGCGCCGCTCGTGCAGGATGCCTGCGGCGCGGAGGCACAATTCGATGCGCCGGGCGGCAGGCGTGTCGCGCCAGGCGGGGAAGGCGGCAAGCGCATTGGCGATCGCGCGCTCGACGTGGTGGCGACCGGCAAGCTCGACGTAGCCCAGGACTTCGTCCGGTCGCGCCGGGTTGCGCACCAGCTGCTCGCCGGAGCCCGGTTCGGATGCCCCGGGGATCGCGAGCGCATAACTCCGGCCGAGCTGCGATCGCGCCTGGTCCAGCGCCCGCCTGAAGCGCTCCCGCTCCGGCTCGCGGCTGAAGTCGGTGAGCGGCGTGTTGGCGAAGAGGGGCGCGGGGGTCTCGACTGTGCCGCTCGCGCGCGGTGTGGGAGCGGCGAGCAATCGTTGGAGGTCACCGCCGTCGGCGTAGGTCTGGCGCAGGATGGAGGTGGTGGCGGTGTTCTCCAGCAGGCGCCGGATCAGATAGGCGATGCCGATTACCAGATCGCCGGTCGGCACGTAGACGCGTAGCCGCACCCCGAGCGCCGCCACCGCGCGCGCCAGCGGTTCGGCCATGCCGTAGAGCATCTGGATCTCCCACTCGCCCCGCGCCACGCCGAACCGCTGCGCCAGCGCCAGGGCATGCGCCAGACTGCGCAGGTTGTGGCCGGCGATAGCCGGGTAGATCGCCTCGCGCTGCTCGAACAGTATCCGCGTCAGCCGTTCGTAACTGGCGTCGGTTTCGGCCTTGTCGAGAAATACCGGTACCGGCCAGCGCCGCTGCCGGGCCAGTGCCACCTCGGTGTCCCAGTAGGCGCCCTTGACCAGCCGCACGGCGATGCGCCGGCCCGTGGAGCGTGCCCACCGCGCAAGCTCCGCGAGGTCGCGCTCGGTCTCGTGCAGATAGGCCTGCAGCGCGATGCCGGGAAGCCAGTCGCGGCTCGGATGAGCTTCGACCAGGGCGCGGAACAGGCGCAGGGTGAGCGGCTTCAGCTCGTACTGCTCCATATCCACGGTGAGCGCGGCGCGGGTACGCACCACCTCTGCCATCAGCGGCGCCAGGCGCGCGAGCACCCGCCGCTCGCTCCCTTCGGCGTCGAGCGGATCGAAGCGCGGAGTAAGCGCGGTCAGCTTGAGCGACAGATGCGGTGCGACGCCCGCGGTGTCCTGCCAGCGCAGCAGATCGAGGTAGCGGCTGACGTAGTGCTCAGCTTCGGCTTCCGTCAGCACCGCTTCGCCGACTGCATCCAGGGTGGCGGCCGCGCCGAAGCGCCTGAGCTCGCCCAGCATGCCCCTCACCGCCGCCGGCGTTTCTTCGACCAGGAACAGGCGCGCGGTGCGCGCGACGCTCGCCCGCACCGCCCAGGCGAGCGCCGGGTGATTGCCGAGCCTGAGCAGCCGGCCCCATACGCCGGCGAGCCGCTGGCCGTCGAGGTAGGCGCGGAAATGGTCGGCGATGGCTCCGGCGCGGTCGAGCTGCGGCAGGACGTCGATGAACTGGAACAGCGCAGTCCTCAGCCGCTCGTCGCCGAGCGCCTGGTGGAGCAACGCGCCACGCACGCCGCGCGCACCGAACAGCGCGGGCCGCGACTTCACCGCACCGCGGTAGAGTTGGCTGCCGATTTCCTGGATCAGCGGCTCCAGCGCGTGTTCTTGCGGCGCGTTCACGATCTTCCTGCGGATGGCGAGCTTCAATTAGACCACCTGCGGCCCACGAGATTCGCAGCGCTCCTCGGGCGCGACCGGCTACGGCCTGTAACGGCGGGCGTCGGTTCTCGCCGCAGCGCAGTAGAATAGGGGGTGTCGCAGGGCGGGTGCTCCCGAGCCCGCCCGCGCGCTGTACAGGGAGGAAGCCCGCATGTCCCAGCTCAAACGGCCTGCCCTCGACCCGGGTGAGGTCACGACCGCCATCGGTTCGGCCTATCCCGAAACGTTCAAGTTGCGCGTTGCCACGCGTTGCAAGCAGCGGCTCGGCGACGCGCTGGGGTTGAAGAGCATTGGAGTGAATCTGACGACCCTCCCGCTGGGCGCCGTGTCCGCGTTGCGCCACTGGCACTCGCACGAGGACGAGTTCATCTACGTATTGAAGGGTGAGCTCGTGCTCGTCACCGACGACGGGGAGCAGGTCCTCG
>JAHFRO010000266.1:0-1139 GCA_023266245.1 Betaproteobacteria bacterium
ATATGCGTAAAGCGTTGTTCGCGATCATCCTCTGCTTTTCCGAGGTTGCGATCGCGCAGCCATCAGCGGCGAGTCAGCCCGTTGCGGCTGAGCTAGCGGTTGTTTTCGCCCGCACTGGTGTCGACATATCTGCTGTTCGCGTCGAAACGCCAGCCGCGGCAACGTTCCCATTGATCGACGCGCACAACCATCTGAATGCGACCATGACCGCCGAGACGCTGATCGAGCTGATGGACCGCGCTGGGGTCGAAGCGATGGTGCTGATGCCGCGTCATTACCGCGCCCTGAGCGACGGTGGCCTGGCGAGTGATGAGCAGGCGCTCGATTACTCACAACGCTACCCGGGGCGATTCGTTGCATTCGTCGGCGGTCAACGCGATGATCTGGGACCGCGCAGCATCAACGTCCCGCACAATGTGTATTTCGTGTTGCGCGAATTCAGCGACAAGCTAGGCAAGAGCGACTACCGGGGTCTTGGCGAGTTCATCCTGGTCCACCACGCCTATGTCGTCGGAGACGGCGAAACAGGAGGGGAAGTGCGCATCCAGGTCGATCACGACGCGATGCGGCGCGTCGCAGCGCTCGCTGCCAAGTATCGTGTTCCCGTGCTTTTTCATGCCGAGGCGGAGGAACAGCCGGCCAAGGAAGCCGAAGCGTTAATTGCCGCGTTTCCTGATACTCTGTTCATCTGGGCGCATAACTGCGGGCGCGCGAGCGCTGACGAGACGGGGTCGCGGCTGCGTCGCTTCCCGAACCTGATGTGCGACCTCGGCCACATGTTCAACGGTCCTAGCACACGAGGGGGCTATGGCAAAGGATGGCCAAGGAAGACACCTTGGGTGCATCTGGTGCAGGATGATACTGGCCGCATCCTTCCGGAGATGAAGCGGCTTTTCGAGACGTTTCCGGATAGGTTCATGATTGGTACGGATACTGCGCACACGCACGCCCTGAAGTCCTACGAGTACAGGATTGCGATTTTCCGCGTCATGCTCGCTCAGCTTGCGCCGCAAGCTGCACGCAAAATTGGGGCAGAAAACGCGCGTCGGGTACTTATGAAGTTGCCGCGGCGAGAATAACTAGGGTCAGTGTGACTTTTCAATCAGCTGCAATTTACGTGCCGCGTAAAAGTTACACTG
>JAHFRO010000266.1:1239-3279 GCA_023266245.1 Betaproteobacteria bacterium
TACTCTGAAGAAATGGAGGTGTGAGATGAGATCCAACAAAGTCTCGTTGATCGCACGACCCTACTCCACGGTGGTGCTTCTAGCGCTCGTCGCGATCCTCGGCGGCTGCGCGCCGGCGATGGGCGCCGCAACAGAGCCGCTGACGCCCGGGCCGACCCCTACGAGCCTCGTTGGCCGGTGGAAAGGCGAGTGGGGCGGGAACATGACCCACCCCATGGAAGTGGTGATCGAGAAGCAGGAGGGTTCCGTGGTCTGGGGCACGGTGACCTTTTATCTGCACGGCTCCGCGCCCACACACCCAATGCGCGGAACGACCGAGACCAGACCGGACGGGAGCGTGTGGGTACACCTCAAGACGAGCGGTAGCGAGTTCCCGCTCCGGGTGGTGGGCAACCGGCTCGAAGGCACCGGGCAGTCCGCCCGCCACTACGGCCCGGTGATCCTGACCCGTGAGTAGGTGCTACTTCTCGTGGGCCAGCTCCCGTCTAAGGGCGATTGCTGATCCAGCCTGGACTGAGCGGTGAGCGCCACGCCTTCCTCGCGGTCGCCGTCTTGGAGGTCGGCGACGGCCGCGATATTGTGGCTGGCGCCGATGGCGTTGGCGGCAAGCGTCGCCGTTGACGTCGGACACTATTTGAAGGAGCCGGGCGCGATCAGCGCGCGGGGTGTGACGGAATTCGAGTACAACCGCGAATTGGCACTGGAGGCGGCGCAGACGCTTCAGCGCGCCGGCCACCGCACGCTGCTGATCGGGGAGGACGGGATGGTGGAGGACCTCGGCGGCCGCGCCCCGCGCGCGCGAGGCATGGACCTGTTCATCTCGATCCATCACGATTCGGTGCAGCCGCGGTTTCTCTCGACCTGGGAGCATGAGGGCCAACCGCGACAATACAGCGATCTTTTCTCCGGTTTCTCGCTGTTCGTGTCGCGCGCGAACCCTCATCTCGAGGCGAGCCTGAAGTGCGCGTCCGCGATCGGCGAAGCGCTCAGGCAGGCCGGCTTCAAGCCCTCGCGCTATCACGCCGATCCGATCCTTGGGGAAAACCGGCCGTTCGCGGACGAGGCGAACGGCGTGCATTACTTCGACAATCTCGCGGTGCTCAAGACCGCAGCCATCCCGGCGCTGCTGTTCGAAGCGGGCGTGATCGTCAATCGCGACGAGGAGTTGCGCATGCGCGATCCCGCCGTCCGCAGGCGTATTGCCGACAGCATCGCCGGAGCGGTGGGCCGCTGTCTGCGCTGACGCGAAGGAGGGACGCTATGGAGAAGGAGAGCAGGATGCGCGCTATCAGCTTTGCGGCGGCTGTGCTGGTGATGTCGCTCGCGGCGACGGAAGCGCCCGCGCAGGGGGCTGCCGGCTATCCCGGTAAACCGATCCGTTTCATCGTGGGCTATACGCCGGGAGGAACGGCTGACATGCTGGCGCGCGCGGTGGGGCAGAAGTTCACGGAAGCGTGGGGCCAGACGGTGGTGGTCGAAAACCGGCCGGGCGGCGGCACCAACATCGGCACCGAGCTCGCGGCGCGCTCGGCGCCTGACGGTTACACCTTGTTCATGCCTACAGTCGCCAATGCCATTAACCCGACGCTGTTCCCCAAGCTCAGCTACGATCCGGTCAAGGATTTCGCCTATATCACCAACATGGCCAAGGTGCCCGGCATCGTGGTCGTGCACCCCTCGGTGCCGGTCAAGAACGTCAAGGAACTCGTCGCGCTCGCGAAGGCGCGGCCCAACGAGCTGCGCCACGGCTCGACCGGCATCGGCAGCCCGCACCACCTGGCGGGCGAGCTGTTCAAGACGATGTCGGGTACCCGGATGATCCACGTGCCGTACAGGGGTGCCTCGCCGGCGCTGGTGGACGTCGTTGCCGGCCACATCGAGGTGTACTTTGGAGCCATGGTATCCACTCTGCCGCATGTCAAAAGCGGGCGGCTGCGCGCGCTCGGCGTCACCAGCAGCAAGCGCGTCGCGGCGGTGCCCGACATCGCGACCATAGACGAGCAGGGGCTCAAGGGTTTCGAGACCGGATCGTGGTTCGGG
>JAHFRO010000267.1 GCA_023266245.1 Betaproteobacteria bacterium
CTGCCGACGGCTGTTGCTTTGGCGCCACAGTGTTGTAAGCAGTATTCACAAAATTGGGTAAACTAATCGGTATGGCTGGGCCCCGCGCGATTTCCGGGCCAGCAGTATTGTTGTTGTTTTCCGGCCTTTTTATGCGGCTCACGTTGAAATTCACGCTCACTGCCATTGCGCTCGCTGCGGCGACAGCGGCCGGCGTAGTTGCGGCCCAGGCGGAACTGTCGAACGAGCGCGCAGGCCTCGGCCTCAAGCCGCTGCGCGACGCCGCAGCTCCGCCGGCAGGCTTCGCTTTCGGCGGCGAACCCGTGCAGCCCTGGCAGATAAGGCACCCCGCCGACTACGCGTTGTACGGCGGCGTGCGCGAGCTGCCGCGCCTTGGGCTGCAGTCAACCGAGTCTTACGGCGGCGTCTTCTATCCGCTGTCCGGCACCTGGGGCTCCTCGCTCGAAGCGGGCATCGTCCAGGAATCGTTGCTCGCGCCGCGGCGCTATTCCCTCGCCGGCCAGTTGCATACCGCGTTCGCCGGGGGCGGCGTGAGTGTCGGACTCAAGTACCGCGTGTCCGGTGCAGATTTCGGGTTGCGGTCCGGCACGTCGGGCGAAACAGCGGGCATGAACGGTTACACTCTGGCGGCCTTGCGCCTGCCCGGCATGTCCTTCGGGCCGAGCTATCAGCTGCAGTTGAGCTACCAGTACAGCACCGCCAGCACGTTCGGGCTGGCGCTGGGGCGGGATGTGGAAACCTTCACGCCCTTCTTCGACGTTCTGGGCAACAGTCCGCGCCAGCTCACGTTCACCGGTCAGCACTGGCTCACGCCGAGCTGGGCGCTCAGCTACGACGTGCTGTCCAACGACCCGGGGAACCCGTTCCGGCTGCAGGGCCTGCGCCTCGGGGTGCGCTACCGCTTCTGATTCCGCGTCCGCCGCGCAGCGTGTGACAGCTCTGGCGGCGTGAGCCCTGCGTCATGTGGTACGTTCCGATCACCTCGGACAATCCCCTCCTCACCACGCGCACCCTCGCAGAACTCAAGCGGGAGGTCGAGCGTCGCGTGCTTGGAAACCTCCCGCCGCTCGCCGGCATCGAGCTCGAGGACGCGCGCGCCGTGCTCGACGCAGTGACGAGCCTCGAGCGCGACGCCTGGGCGCAGGCGTGGAGCGCGGCCGCCGACCGCCACCTCGAGCAGGCGATCGAACTCGAACCCCGTGATGCGCAGCGTGCGCGCCGTGAATACTGGCAGGCGTGGAAGCTGTTCAATTTCGCGCGCTGGCCGGTCGAGAACACCCCGTCCAAGAAATACACCTACCCGCGCGCGCTGGCGGCATTCCGCAACCACGGGCGGTTGCTCGAGCCGCCGCTGGAGATGGTGCGCATCCCGTTCGAGAACGAAGTGATCGTCGGCTATCTGCGCGTGCCGCGCGCGCCGCGCACCGCTCCCCTGGTGATCGGAATCTCGGGCCTCGACTCGCGCAAGGAAGACGTCATGACGCAAGGCGACGGCTATCTCGCGCGCGGCGCAGCGCTGTTCGCGCTCGACATGCCGGGAACGGGCGAAGCGCCGGCGGGACTCGATGCGAAGGCCGACCGCATGTTTTCCTGCGTGCTCGATTATTTCCAGGACCGCGGCGACGTGGACCCCGGCCGCATCGTCGTCCAGGGCCGCAGCTGGAGCGGCTACTGGGCGGCAAAGCTCGCGGTGTCCGAGCGGGTCCGCATCCGCGGCGCCGTGGTGCACGGCGGACCGATTCATCATTACTTTCAGCCCGATTGGCTCCGGCCTTCGCTCGAGTCCCTCGAATATCTCTACGACTACCTGCCCGCCACCGCGCAACTGTTCAGGGCCGCGGGCCTGGATGAGCTGCTCGCGCGCGCGCGCGCGTTTTCGCTGCTCGAGACGGGCGCGCTCGAACAACCCTCTGCGCCCATGCTGGTGGTGAACGGCGCGCGCGACTCGCAGATCCCGATCGCCGACCTTTACCTGCTGCGTGACCGCGGCGTTTCCAACCAAGCCTGGATCAATCCCGACGGCGGCCACATGGGCCGCTCACCGGAGTGGCCCGCAAAGCGCATCTTCGACGAAGTGCTGATGCCGTGGATGCTGAAACGGTTGAACGCATCCGGGTGACAGCGAGCGGCGGGCGTTTACTACGCCCGCCGCGGATGCAAGAATCGCTGGAACCGACAAGACGGGCGCCCGCCCGCAAACCATAACCAGGAGGTTAGACATGACTGCTGTTGCATTTCGCGGCATCGTCGCCAGCGCGCTCGCGGCGGCGACCACAGCCCTCACCCCGCTTGCCACCCACGCGCAGGAGTATCCCGCCAAGCTGGTGCGCGTGATCGTGCCGTTTGCCCCGGGCGGCGGCAGCGATATCACCGCGCGCCAGGTATCGGCGAAGCTGACCGAAAACCTCAAGCAGCAGTTCGTGGTGGACAACCGCGGCGGCGCGGCCGGCCTGATCGGGATGGAGCTCACCGCGAAGGCGCCGCCCGACGGCTATACCATCATGGTCATGTCGGGAAGCTTCTCCGCCAGCTCGGCGACGCACCGGCCAGCGTTCGACCCGATCAACAACATCATCCCGGTCGCGGAAGTCGGTTTCACGCCGTTCGTGCTCTCGGTGCATCCTTCGCTCCCGTCCAAGACCGCCAAGGAGTTGATCGCGCTCGCGAGATCGAAGCCGGGACAGCTCGTCTACGCCTCGAGCGGCGTGGGCGGTCTGACGCACCTTGCGACGGAACTCATGGCCAACATGGCCAAGCTCCAGATGATCCATGTGCCGTACAAGAGCACCGGCGCGGCCATGACCGACCTGCTCTCCGGCCAGTGTCAGCTCATCGTGGGGAGTCTCTTGCCCACCCTGCCGCATTTCGATACCGGCAGGCTGCGCCCGCTCGCGGTGACCACCGCCAAGCGCTGGTATTCGCTGCCCAAGGTTCCGACTCTGGCCGAGACTTTGCCCGGTTACGAGGTCGAGCTGTGGTTCGGCGTGATGGCGCCCAAGGGCACGCCGCGCCCCATCATCGAGCGGCTGAATGCGACGGTGAACAAGATCGTGCAGGAACCCGACATGAAGAAAAACCTTGATTCGCAGGGCATGGTGCCTTCCGGCGGCACGCCGGAGCAATTCGACAAGCGCATCCGCGCCGACTACGAGCGCTGGGTCAAGGTCGTCAAGGACGCCGGCATCAAGATTGAGTGATCGGGTGAAGCGTGATCGAGTGAAATGTGAAA
>JAHFRO010000025.1:0-4925 GCA_023266245.1 Betaproteobacteria bacterium
GATCCGCGTCGGCGACCTCGAGCGCTCGATCGACTTCTACACCCAGGTGCTCGGCATGAAGCTGCTGCGCAAGACGGATTATCCCGGCGGCCGCTTCACCAACGCCTTCGTCGGCTACGACGACGAATCCAGGGCGGCGGTGCTCGAGCTGACCCACAACTGGGACACCCGGTCGTACGACCTCGGCAGCGGTTACGGGCACGTGGCGATCGAGGTCGAGGACGCCTACCAGGCGTGCGAAGCGGTGAGGAAGCGGGGCGGCAGGGTCTCGCGCGAGGCCGGTCCGATGAAGCACGGCACCACCGTGATCGCCTTCGTCGAGGACCCCGACGGCTACAAGATCGAGTTCATCCAGAGGAAGCCGGCGGCCTAAGCCGCGACCACCCGCGCGGCTTGATCGGCGAGACGCACGAAGTCCACGATCCGCAGGTCCTGCGCGCGCAACCCCGCATCAACCCCGAGCCGTCTGAAGTCCTCAACGCTGAAATAGCTCTTCAGCGCGTTGCGCAGCGTCTTGCGGCGCTGGGCAAAGGCGGCCGCGACGATTTTCCCGAACCAGGCTTCATCGCGCGCAGGGTGCGGCAGCCGCGCGAACGGAGCCATGCGCACCACCGCCGACTCGACCCGGGGGGCGGGGCGGAACGCCGCGGCCGGAACGGTGAGGACGGGCTCCATCTCGAAGCGGTACTGCAGCATCACCGACAGCCGCCCGTAGTCGGAAGAGGACGGCGCGGCGACCATGCGTTCCACGACCTCCTTCTGCAGCATGACGTGGATGTCGCGGATCGCCGTCGCGCCGTGCGCGAGGTGGAACAGCAGCGGCGTGGAGATGTTGTACGGCAGGTTGCCGACCACGCGCAGCCCCGTGCCGAGCGCCGCAAAATCGAACTGGAGGGCGTCGCCTTCGTGTATCGTGACGCGCTGCGGGGGAAACAGGGTGCGCAGGCGCGCGACGATGTCGCGGTCGATCTCGACCACGTGCAGGTGATCAAGCCGGTCGGCCAGCGGCCGGGTGATCGCCCCGAGCCCCGGGCCGATCTCCACCACGAGGTCCCGCGGTTGCGGCGCGACGGCGGTGACGATGGCGGAGATCACCGATTCGTCGATGAGGAAATTCTGACCGAACCGCTTGCGGGGATGGTGGCGCATAACGGTGCCGCCCCGCGCTTTACGCAGAGCGGCGCTTGCGCCGGCTGCGGGTTGCGAGTTCGGCGGCGAGCTTGACCGCCTCGATCAAGCTGCCGATCTCGGCCTTGCCGGTGCCGGCGAGTTCGAGCGCCGTGCCATGATCCACCGAAGTGCGGATGATGGGCAGTCCGAGGGTTACGTTGACGCCGGCGCCGAAGCTGGCGTACTTGAGCACCGGCAGCCCCTGGTCGTGGTACATCGCGAGCACGCAGTCGTAACCCTTGAGCCGTTGCGGGCTGAATAAGGTGTCGGCGGGCAGCGGCCCGGCGAGCTCGAAACCCTGTCTGCGCAGCTTTCGCAGCACCGGCATGATCACTTCGATTTCCTCGCGCCCGAGATAGCCCGCTTCACCGCTGTGAGGGTTGAGGCCGGTGACCGCGATGCGCGGGCGCGCGATCGCGAAGCGCTCGATGAGGTCGTGTTGCACGACGGTGAGCGTCCGCTCCAGTCCCTCGCCCGTGATGTACCGCGCCACCTCCTTGAGTGCGACATGGGTGGTGGCGAGCGCAACCCGCATGCCGCCGCCCACCAGCATCATCACCACGTGCGGCGCACCCATGCGCTCGGCGAGAAACTCGGTGTGCCCGGTGAACGCGATGCCGGCGTCACCGATCACGCTTTTTTGCACCGGTCCCGTCACCATCGCATCAAAAACGCCGTCGCGGCAGCCGTCGGCGGCGACTTCCAGGGTGCGCAGCACATAGCCGCTGTTGGCGGGGTTGAGCCGCCCCGCAACCGCCGGTGCCGCGAGCGGGACGTGGCGCACCATGAGCGAGCCGGGGCTGTGCGCCGTGGTTTTGTCTGCAGGAAACTCCTCGACCTTGAGCGCCACGCCGAGCTGACGCGCGCGGCCCTTGAGCAGCTCGCGGTCGGCCACCACCACGATGCGCGCCGGCAGACGCCGGCGCGCCAGCCGCACGCACTGGTCGGGTCCGATGCCTGCGGGCTCGCCGGCGGTGACCGCTATGAGCGGAGTTTTGAGTTTTAAGTTTTGAATGTTGAGTTACCAGTAAATCAACGAAAACGACGCCCGCGCGAAGCTCTTAACTCAGCACTCAAAACTCAACACTCAACACTACCGCTCTTCAAGCCGGTAATCGACGTAGGCCTTGTCGCGCAACTGCCGCACCCACTCCTGGTAGGACTCGTCAGACTTGCGTGCGCGCAGCGCCATCCGCGCCGCGAGCCGCTGGCGCTCATGCGACAGGTCCTCGTTGCGCCGCTCCAGCACCTGGAGCAGGTGCCAGCCGAACTGCGTTTTGAGCGGGGCGCTGATTTCCCCCGGCTTGAGCGCATCCATCTCGCGCTCGAATTCGGGCACGGTGTCGCCTGGGGTCAGCCACCCCAGATCGCCGCCTTTCGCGCCACTGGCATCCTCGGAGTGGATGCGCGCGAGCTCCGCGAAGTCAGCCTGGTTGTCGAGCCGCTCCTTGAGGCTCACCAGGCGCCTGCGCGCTTCGGCCTCGGAGACCAGCTCGCTGGTCTTGATCAGGATATGCCGCGCGCGGGTCTGGCGCACGATCACGGGCGAGGTGCTGCCGCGCTTGTCGTTGAGCCGGAGGATATGAAACCCGTTGGCGCTGCGCAGGACAGCGCTCACCTCTCCGAGCTGCATGGCTTTCAGCGCGTCGACGAACAGCGTCGGCAGCTTCGCCGCATCGCGCCAGCCCATCGCGCCGCCCTGCAGCGCGTCGGGCGCTTCCGAGAAGGTTGCCGCGACCTGACGGAAGTCGACTCCGGACTTGAGCTGAGCGAGCGCCTGCTCGGCGCGCGCGCGCCGGCCCTGGATCTGCTCCGGGCTCGCGTTCTCGGGAACGGCGACCAGGATGTGGGACAGGCTGTACTCGTCACCGCGGCCCTCCTGTGCCTGCTGGGTCTTGATGAAGTTGTCGACCTCGCTCTCGGTGACCACGATCTTGTTCTCGACCTCGCGCTCCCGCAGCCGCGTCATGATGATTTCGTTGCGGATGTCCTCCCTGAAGCTGGGGAACGGGATGCCGTCTTTATCGAGCGCTTCGCGCAGCTGCTGCAGCGTGAGCTTGTTCTCCTGCGCGATGCGGTTGATCGCCCGGTCGAGGTCCGCGTCGTCCACGCGCAGCCCGGTTTCCTTGGCGAACTGCAGCTGCACGCGGTCGGTGATCATGCGCTCGAGGATCTGTTTCTCCAGCGCCTCGCGCGGCGGCGGCGGCGTGCCCTGCTGTTTGAGCTGTGCGGTTGCGAGCTTGGTACGCTCTTCAAGATCGTTGCGCGTGACCACCTCGTCGTTCACGACTGCCACGATGCGGTCAAGCATGACGATCGGCCGCGGTTTCTGCGCCAGTGCGGTGGGTGCCGCGCACGCGAGCGCGGCGGCGAGCGCCAGCGTGTGCGTGAGGACGGCGATGCGCGAGAACACCATGCGAATTTCGGTCCCTGGACCTGTGGACGGAATCAGTAATACGGGGTCTGCGGCTCCCCGGGCCGGGGAGAACGGGGATCCGCTCTGAAATAACCACCGATGTTGCGCTGGATGGTTTCCAGCGGGTTAGAGCCGATACGCGACACCCCGTTCAATTCGAGCTGCACGAAAAACGTGGTTGACGTCTGCTGGGTGGCGGTGGCAAAGCGGTGGGCGACCACGCGCAGCACCCAGCAACCGCCGTTGTACTCCGCGCCGATCAGCCCCTCGAGCATGCGCTGCTCGCGCAGCGAGAAGTTCCAGCGCCCGAGCCCGACCCAGCCGCGCCCCAGCGGCCACTGAGTGGACACGTCGGTCTGCCGGATGGAATTGAGCGTCTCGCGGTAACTCAGGTTCAGGACCTTGCCCGGCGCGGGTTGATAGCGCGCGCCGACGTTGAACTTCTGCGTCTGGGAAAAATTGGTGCTGTACTGCCACCCGGCCTCCGCCACCCAGTGGGGTGAGACGGCGCCGGAGAGCGCGGCGAGCAGGTCGGAACTGGTGCTGGTGCGCACCGGCACCCCGGGCAGGGCCACGCGCTGCGTGACGAAGTAATAGCGCTGCGCAACGCCCGCGCGCAGCCGCTCGGCGCCGGTATCGGTGCTGAGTAGGCGCGTGGTAACCCCGAGTGTCAATTGATTGGCGTCGTTGATGCGATCCCAGCCGGCGAACTGATTTTCCGAATAGATGGTCGCGAAGTTGATGTCCTGCTGACCCGCGTCGAACACCGGGATGCGGCTCTGGTCGCGGAACGGGATGTAGACATAGTACAGCCGCGGTTCCAGGGTTTGCACGAACGGCGCGCCGCCGATCGTAGTCGGCCGTTCGAACACCACCCCACCGTCGGCGGTGAAGGTCGGCAGGCTGCGGGTCTGATCCGCGAAACCGGTGGGATGGGGATCGATGAAGTAGCGCGTCAGGTTGAAGCCCAGTTTGGGCGTGACGTAGGCATACGCGGTCTGCAGCGGAACGCTGAGACTCGGGTAAGCCATCACCCGCGTGCCGTTCACCAGAGTGGGGTGATCGAAACCGACATACTGTCCGTAGAAATCGAAATCCGAGCGCAGTACCTCCGGGCGCGCAGCGGTGAGCGTCAACTGTGGCGCGCGGCTGTAAGGCGGGGTGACCGGCACGAGCGGGTCGACCTGCAGCGTTTGCCAGCGCTGCACCAGGGCGCTAAAGCCGTAGCTGCCGCTGCCGCCCCAGGTGCCGCCCCGGCCGAGCGAGCCCTCGCGCGGCAGCAGCACCTGCGAGGTCGCCGCGATCTGCGTCGAGAGGTCGGTGAAGTAGGTGCCGTCGG
>JAHFRO010000025.1:5025-7569 GCA_023266245.1 Betaproteobacteria bacterium
AAGCCGTAGCTGCCGCTGCCGCCCCAGGTGCCGCCCCGGCCGAGCGAGCCCTCGCGCGGCAGCAGCACCTGCGAGGTCGCCGCGATCTGCGTCGAGAGGTCGGTGAAGTAGGTGCCGTCGGAAACCCCCTGCAGGTTGAGCGCTCCGGACCAGCCGTAAGGCAGAGTTTGATTGTGACGGATGAAAAACGCATGGCGCTGCGCGCCGCCGCGGGCGTTATCTTCCGGCAGCAGCTCGACGCGCGTCTCACCCAGATAAGTCGGCTCGAGATAGCGGAACTCGGTATGCAGCAGCACGCCGCGCCGCGTCATCACGCGCGGTGAAATCGTGGCGTCGCGATTGGGCGCGATGTTCCAGTAGTAAGGTAGGGTGAGCTCGGCGCCCCCTTTGTCGGTGCTGCCGTAGTGCGGCGTGAGGAAGCCGGACTTGCGCTCCTGGTGCAGCGAGAACGAGAGGTACGGCGAATAGAAGATCGGCACACCCTTGAATACGATGCTCGCGTCGCGCGCGGTGCCGACGTCCCGGTCCTTGTCGATTCTCAGATCGCCCGCGCGCACGTACCAGTCGTCGTTGCCCGGCCCGCAGGTGGTGTACTCCGCACGCTGCGCGCGGTAGTGCCTGGGGCCCTCGAACAGCATCCGCTCCGCCGTGCCGCGCGCGTCGGCATCGATGAACGGTTGTTTCTGCCCGGTCAGATTCGGGTTCTTGTGCAGCGTGTAGCGCGGGTTGTCCATGAACCCGCGCTCGGTTTCGAGATTGAACCGGAGCCGCGTGCCTTCCATCACGTCGGTCCCCTGCTCGATGCGCACGTTGCCCTCGGCGGCGACCTCGTCTTGAGGCTTGTCGTAGCGCAGCCAGTCGGCAAATACCGCCTGTCCGCGCTTGCGCAGCCGCACGTTGCCTTCGGCGTCGGTCTCCTGGTCGTTGTGCCCCTGCAGCCTGTCGGCCTCGAGGAACACCGGCACCTCCTCCTTGACCGAAGGCGGGATCAGGATCAGCGTGGGCTGCGGCTTGAGTTTGAGGCCCTGCTCCGCACCGGCTGCGAGCGGCAGCGCGCACAAGACGGCGAGCGAGATGCGCCTTATTTCCAGCTTATGCATCGGGAAGGGCTGCCAGGAGCGAAGTGCTAAAATCGCACAATTCATCGCTGAAGGCAATCGGCTTGCCGGCGACTTCCGATACCCGGTTGGAGCAGTTGCAGGAATGGCTCGCCGCGCGTATTGCGGCGAGCTCGTTTTCGTTGAAGCCTGCTTCGGCGGACGCCAGCTTCCGCCGTTATTTTCGCTTATCCACGGGCAGTCAATCCTGGATCGTGATGGACGCGCCGCCGGAGCGCGAGGACTGCCGTCCGTTCGTGCGCATCGCGGCGCTGCTGCGCGCCGCGGGAGTGAACGCGCCGCAAGTGATCGCACAGGATCTGGAGCAGGGATTTCTGCTGCTCACCGATTTCGGCGATATCACCTATCTCGCAGCGCTCAGCGAGGACAACGCCGATCGCCTGTTCGGCGACGCGATCGAGGCGCTGCTCAGGTGGCAGCTCGCGAGCCGCGCCGGCGAGCTTCCGCCGTACGACGAAACGCTGCTCAGGCGCGAAGCCAATCTTTTTCCGGAATGGTATGTCGCGCGCCATCTCGGGCTGACGCTTTCCGCCGCGCAGCAGCAGACGTTCGCCGAAATGCTGACGCTGATCATCTCGTGCAACCTGGCGCAGCCGGCGGTATATGTGCATCGCGACTACATGCCGCGCAATCTGATGATCGCCGACCCCAATCCCGGCGTGATCGATTTTCAGGACGCGGTGTACGGTCCGGTGAGCTACGACGTGGTATCGCTCACGCGCGACGCGTTCGTGAGCTGGGAGGAGGAGCGCGTGATCGACTGGACGGTTCGCTACTGGGAAAAAGCGAAGCACAGCGGGCTGCCGGTCGATCCGGACTTCAGCGCGTTCTACCGCGACTTCGAGTGGATGGGTCTGCAGCGCCACCTCAAGGTGCTGGGCATCTTCACGCGCATCCATTACCGCGACGGCAAGCCGGGCTACCTCGAGGATACGCCGCGCTTCCTGCGCTACGCGCGCGCGGTATGCGAGCGCTACCGCGAGCTCGCGCCGCTCGCGCGGCTGCTCGACCAGCTGCAGAAGCGCGAGCCGGCGATGGCGGGAAATGGGAAATGAAAGTTATGATCCTCGCCGCCGGGAGCGGCGAGCGCATGCGCCCGCTCACCGACCGCCTGCCCAAGGCCTTGCTCGAGGCCGGCGGCCGGCCGCTGATCGTGTGCCTGATCGAGCGTCTGGCGCGCGCCGGATACACCGATCTGGTGGTCAACGTCTCGCACCTGGGCGGCATGATCGAGAGACGACTGGGAGACGGGACGGTGCTCGGCGTGCGCATCGCCTATTCGCGCGAGGGCACCGCGCTCGGGACCGGCGGGGGCATCGCCTATGCGCTGCCGCTGCTCGGCGATGCCCCGTTCATGGTGGTCAACAGCGATGTCTACAGCGACTTCGATTTTGCGCGCTTGAGGCCGGTGGCGGCGGCGCTGGCC
>JAHFRO010000025.1:7669-28235 GCA_023266245.1 Betaproteobacteria bacterium
CGGCGGGGGCATCGCCTATGCGCTGCCGCTGCTCGGCGATGCCCCGTTCATGGTGGTCAACAGCGATGTCTACAGCGACTTCGATTTTGCGCGCTTGAGGCCGGTGGCGGCGGCGCTGGCCAGCGGCGGACTTGCCGCCCACCTGGTGCTGGTGGACAACCCGCCGCACCACCCGGAAGGCGATTTCTGCCTGCGCGACGGGAGGGTAACGGCGGTGGGGCCACAGCGGCTCACCTTCAGCGGCATCGGGGTCTATGCGCCCGCGCTGTTTGCTCCGGTGGCGCGCGCGACCCCATGCCAGCTCGTTACGCTGCTCGAGCCGGCGATGGCGCAACGCCGCGTGAGCGGGGAGCACCATCGCGGGCTGTGGATCGATGTCGGCACGCCGCAGCGTCTCGCCGAGCTGGAGCGCGTGATCGCCTCGCGAGCGGCCGGAGGCTAGGAGTTTGTCGGACTTAGCCCCGACAAACTCCTAATGCAAAACCGGCGTTAGGAAAATTGCAAGAGAGGATGACAGATATGCGAATTCACCCTCGCTTTTCTTCGTATTCAGCCGCTTCGGGTGGGTTTTCTTCCGAATTGTCAGCCGGTTTTGCTGTTAGCAGTCTGTACGGACTGTTAAGTCCGACAGGCTGCTAGGGCGTGGATGAGCAAGCCGTTGAACAGGCGCTCGCGCTCGATGCGCCGTGGGTGGCGAAGCTGCCCGATACACGGTACCGTGACGGCGCCCGGTAGCGGGCGGTGTGGCTCGCGGCGGCGGCGTTTATAATCGCAGTGAGCGAAGACGGCTAACATGGATATCAGCGTCCACCAGCGGCGGCGCGCGAGACTCGCGGCCGCAATGCAGGCCGGCGTGGCGGTCGTGCCGACCGCCTCTGAGCGCACGCGCAACCGTGATTCGCATTACCTGTACCGCTTCGACAGTTATTTTTACTATCTCACCGGTTTTCGCGAGCCCGGGGCGGTGCTGGTGATCGTCGCGGGCGAACCGGCGAAGAGCATCCTGTTCTGCCGCGACAAAGATCCCGAGCGCGAGATCTGGGACGGCTTCCGCCATGGTCCGGAGGCGGCGCGCGCCGCGTTCGGCTTCGATGAGGCGCACTCCATCGCCAAGCTCGATGCACTGATGCCGGATCTGATCGCCGGTCACGCCGCGCTTTACTGCCATCTCGGCGCGGACGCGGCGTGGGACGCGCGCGTCATGGACTGGATCAACCAGTTGCGCGACCGGGCGCGCAGCGGCGTCACCGCGCCGAGAGAAGTCAAGGACGTGCATGCGCTGCTCGATGAGATGCGGCTCATCAAGGGGCCGGAAGAGCTCGCCGTGATACGCCGCGCCGCGGCCATCTCCGCCGGCGCGCACCGCCGCGCCATGCGCGCGGCGCGGCCGGGCCGGGCCGAGTTCGAAATCGAGGCCGAGTTGCTGCACGAGTTCCGGCGCCACGGCGCGCAAGCACCCGCCTATACTCCCATCGTTGCCGGCGGCGAGCGCGCCTGCGTGCTGCATTACGTGCAGAACGACGGGGTGTTGAAGGACGGCGACCTGTTGCTGATTGACGCCGGCTGCGAACTCGACGGCTATGCCGCGGACCTCACGCGCACTTTTCCGGTCAACGCCAAGTTCAGCGGGCCGCAGCGCGAAATCTACCAGCTGGTGCTGGCGGCGCAGGCTACGGCCATTGCCGCGGTCAAGCCCGGCAACTTGTGGGACGCGCCGCATCGCGCGGCAGTCAACACCCTGGCGCAGGGATTGATCGACTTGAAGCTGCTCTCGGGCAGCCTCGAACAGGCGCTGGAAACCGAGGCCTACAAGAAGTTCTACATGCACCGCACCGGACATTGGCTGGGGCTCGACGTGCACGACGCGGGCGACTACAAGCACGCCGGCCAGTGGCGCGCGCTCGTCCCGGGCATGGTGCTGACGGTCGAGCCGGGATGCTACCTCCGCGCCGGCGAGGGGGTGCCACAGCGCTTTGCCGGCATCGGGGTGCGCATCGAGGACGATGTGCTCGTGACCGACGCGGGAGCCGAGGTGCTGACCCGCGATGCCCCGAAGAGCCTCGCTGACATAGAAGCCCTGATGAGTGCGCGCGATGCCTGACTATGACGTGCTGATCGTGGGCGGCGGGCCGGTCGGAGCGGCGCTGGCGATCGCACTGCGCGGCAGCGGGATTGCGCTCGGGCTGCTGGAAGCGCGGGGGCCGGAGGCCGCGCACACGGACCCGCGCCCGATCGCGCTCTCCCACGGCAGCCGGCTGATACTGGAGCGGCTCGGGGTGTGGGAGGAGCTTGCGCCGGTCACCCCGATCGTGCGTATCCACGTCTCGCAACGCGGCGGTTTCGGACGCGTCGTGCTCGAGGCCGCGGAAGCCCGCCTGCCGGCACTGGGTTACGTGCTCGACTACGCCCGGCTGGCCGGGGCGCTTGCGCGCGCTCTCGATGCGGGGGCCTGCCATTGCCTGACCGGGGCCACGGTGACGGCGCTTGACTCCGGACCGGATGCGGCGCGCGTCCAATTCGACGCCGGTCACGGTACCCAGCATGCCGCAGCCCGGCTGCTCGCCGTGGCCGACGGTGGGGCGATGGCGGCGATGGCGCAGGTGCGCACCCGGGATTATCACCAGGCCGCGGTGACCGCGCGGGTGGCGAGCAGCGTGGCGCACCGTAACGTTGCCTATGAGCGCTTTACCCCCGACGGACCGCTGGCGCTGCTGCCCTCGGGAGCAGCGCTGGCGCTGGTGTGGACCACCACACCGGAGCATGCACAACAATTGTGCGCGCTGCCCGAGGCCGGGTTCCTGGAACGCTTGCAACACGCCTTTGGGAACCGGTTGGGCGCATTCACCTCGGTCGGCGCGCGCGCCTGGTTCCCGCTCGCGCTCAGGGTGGCAACGCGGATTGCGGCACCGCGCATGATCGCGCTCGGCAATGCCGCGCAAACGCTGCACCCGGTCGCAGGGCAGGGGTTGAACCTCGGTCTGCGCGACGCTTGGGAGCTTGCGGCCGCGATCAGGGACTGCGGCCGCGACCGGATCGGCGGGGCTGCGCTACTCGAGTCCTATGCCGCACGGCGGCGGCTCGACCGTGGCGGCGGCGTGTGGTTCACCGATACGCTGGTGCGGCTGTTCTCCAACGATATCGCCCCGCTCAAGCTTGCGCGCGGCCTCGGGCTCGCGCTGCTCGGCGCCGCACCGCCGGCCAAAAACTTCATGGTGCGGCGTATGACCTTCGGTGCGCGCGGCTAGCAGCCGCGCCGCGCGCTGGCGCGGGTTCCGAGTTCCGAGTTCCGGGTTGCGGGTTCCGGGTTGAAATCGGCGGCTGCACCGCCCGGTTTTCTTGACCCGAAACCCGAAACCGCCTTTGCGAGCCCCATTCGCTGCATTGCGCGTGCCAGTTACGGCGACTCGCGCAAGCACTGCTCGAAATTTTTTGTATAAGTGCTTACTTCGGCAAGCGGTTTGAGCGCGCGGCCCGCGCCGCGCGCGTCGCGCGTGTGGGTTCGCCGCAACAGCGATCAAAAATTAAGCACGATTCGCTTTGCTTGCGCGGGCGCAGCGATTACAATGTCGCCCTTTCCCGAAACATCACGCGCGCG
The DNA here is from genome assembly GCA_023266245.1 of Betaproteobacteria bacterium. GTDB lineage: Bacteria > Pseudomonadota > Gammaproteobacteria > Burkholderiales > SG8-41 > SG8-41. Next base: position 11,265 of record JAHFRO010000025.1, read on the forward strand.
ACTCCCGAAACAGTTTGTCCGATGCAAATCGGTCCGTATCAACTCAAGAACAATCTGATCGTAGCACCGATGGCGGGCGTCACCGACCGCCCGTTCCGTCAGCTGTGCAAGACCCTGGGCGCGGGCATGGCGGTCTCCGAGATGGTGGCGAGCCAGTCGCTGCTGTGGGGCTCGGAAAAAACGCGCCGGCGCGCCAATCACGACGGCGAGGTCGAGCCGATCGCGGTGCAGATCGCGGGTGCCGAGCCGCAGATGCTGGCGGAAGCGGCGCAGTACAACGTCGGCGAGGGCGCCCAGATCATCGACATCAACATGGGCTGCCCGGCGAAGAAGGTGTGCAACGTGATGGCGGGCTCCGCCCTGCTCAAGGACGAGTCGCTGGTCGCGCGCATCCTCGATGCGGTGGTGGCGGCGGTGGACGTGCCGGTCACGCTCAAGATCCGCACCGGCTGGGACCGCGACAACCGGAACGCACTCACCGTCGCCAGGATCGCGGAAGAGGCCGGCGTGAGGGCGCTCGCCATCCACGGCCGCACCCGGGCCTGCGGCTTCTCCGGGGAGGCCGAGTACGACACCATTGCGGCGGTCAAGGCCGAGGTCGGCATTCCGGTGATCGCCAACGGCGACCTTTCCACGCCCGAGAAGGTGAAGCGCGTACTGGCCGACACCAAGGCCGATGCGGTGATGATCGGACGTGCCGCCCAGGGCCGGCCGTGGATGTTCCGCGAGATCGGTCATTATCTGGAGACGGGCGAGTCGCTGCCGCCACCGGAAGTGGAAGAAATCCATCGCGTGCTGATCGCGCATCTGCATGAGCTCTACGAGTTCTACGGCGAGCACACCGGGGTGCGCGTCGCGCGCAAGCATATTGCCTGGTACACCAAGGGATTGGCCGGCTCGGCGGCGTTCCGCCACGCCATGAACCAACTCGAGACCAGTGCCGGGCAGCTGGCGGCTGTTGACGAGTTTTTCGCCCAGCTCGCGGGCCGGGGGCAACGTCTGACCTATGTCGAGGAATTCGCAGCATGATCAACGAAACCGAAATGGCGCGCATGGTGCGCAAGGCGATCGACGGCTATTTCAGGGACCTGGACGGGGAGAAACCGAGCGCGGTCTATGACATGGTGATCAATTGTGTCGAGAAGCCGTTGCTCGAAAGCGTGCTGCACCGGGTGCGTGGCAACCAGACCCATGCCGCGGAGATGCTCGGCATCAATCGCAACACCTTGCGCAAGAAGATGAAGGTGCACGGCATCAAGTTCTAGGATTCAGGATTCGGGATTCAGGATTCAGCGCATACCCGCGAGCGTGAACCCGACGGCGGTTACTGGATCCTGAATCCTGGCAACTGAATCCTGCTTCCATCATGGCCGTCATCAAGCAGGCGCTCCTCAGCGTTTCGGACAAGGCCGGGATCGTCGAATTCGCGCGCGGGCTGGCCCGCTTCAGCGTGGCGCTCGTTGCCACCGGCGGCACGGCGAAGCTGCTCAAGGACGCCGGCCTCAAGGTGACCGAGATCGCGGACTACACCGGCTTTCCCGAGATGCTCGACGGGCGCGTCAAGACGCTGCATCCCAAGGTGCACGCCGGCATCCTTGCCCGCCGCGATGTTCCCGGGCACATGAGCGCGCTCAAGGGTGCGGCCATCCCGCCCCTCGATCTGGTGGTGGTCAATCTCTACCCGTTCGGCCCGACCGTGGCGCGGCCGGACTGCACGCTCGAGGAGGCGATCGAGAACATCGACATCGGCGGCCCGGCGCTGGTGAGGAGCGCCGCCAAGAACTACCGGCACGTCGCGGTGGTGACCGACCCGGCGGACTACGAGCCGCTGCTGAATGAGATGGCGACGGCCGACGGCGCGGTCGGCATCGAGATGCGCTTCCGCCTCGCGCAGAAGGCGTTTTCCCACACCGCCGCGTACGACGGGGCGATCAGCAACTACCTCACCGCGCTGGATGCCGCAGGAAAACGCAGCCGCTTCCCGCAACGGCTCAATCTGCAGTTCGAGCTGGCGCAGCCGCTGCGCTATGGAGAAAACCCGCACCAGGAAGCGGCCTTCTTCCACGATGGCGAGCCCGCGCCGGGCAGCCTCGGCGCCTATCGGCAGCTGCAGGGCAAGGAGCTCTCCTACAACAACATCGCCGATGCCGACGCGGCATGGGAATGCGTGAAGAGCTTCGAGCAGCCGGCGTGCGTCATCATCAAGCACGCCAATCCCTGCGGGGTGGCGGTCGCCGCCAGCCTGACGGAGGCTTACCGCAAAGCGTTCGCCACCGACCCCACTTCGGCCTTCGGCGGCATCATCGCCTTCAACCGCGACCTCGACGGCAAGACGGCGGAAGCGCTCGCCCAGCAGTTCGTCGAGGTGGTGATTGCGCCTGCGCTTGCCTCGGAAGCGGCGCACGTGCTGGCGCAGAAGGCGAACATCCGCGTGCTTGCGGTGCCGCTCGCGCAGGGCGCCAATGCCCGCGACGTGAAGAGCGTGGGCGGCGGGCTGCTGGTGCAAACCCCCGACACGGTCAACATCGGGGCAGATCAGCTCAAGATCGTGACCAGGGCGAGACCGAGCGAAGCGCAAATCGCCGACCTCGTTTTCGCCTGGCGCGTGGCGAAGTTCGTCAAGTCCAATGCCATCGTGTTCTGCCGCAACGGGCAGACGCTCGGCGTGGGCGCGGGGCAGATGAGCCGCATCGACTCGGCGCAAATCGCCGCCATCAAAGCGAAAAATGCCGGCCTTTCGTTGCAGGGATCGGTAGTGGCGTCCGACGCGTTCTTTCCGTTTCGTGACGGTGTGGACGTGGTGGCGAAGGCCGGTGCCGGGGCGATCATCCAGCCGGGCGGCAGCCTCCGCGACGAGGAAGTGATCGCCGCTGCCGACGAGCACGGTATCGCCATGGTGTTCACCGGCTTCCGCCACTTTAGGCACTAGAAAATCTCACCACAGAGACACAGAGGCACAGAGTTTTCCGATTTAAATAACATGAAAGGGTTTTCTCTGTGTCTCTGTGCCTCTGTGGTTAATACAGCCTTTCCATGAAGCTGCTCGTCATCGGCTCGGGGGGGCGCGAGCACGCGCTGGCGTGGAAACTGGCGCGCTCGCCGCGCGTGTCGCGGGTGTTCGTCGCGCCCGGCAACGCCGGAACCGCGCGCGCGGACGGGCTCGCCAATCTAGCGCTCACCGCGGTCCCGGAGCTCGCCGAGTTCGCGCGCAAGGAGGCAATCGCCTTCACCGTCGTTGGCCCGGAAGCACCGCTCGCCGGGGGGATCGTGGATGCTTTCCGGGCTGCGGAGCTCAGGATTTTCGGCCCGACCCGGGCCGCCGCGCAGCTCGAAAGCTCCAAAGCGTTTGCCAAGAACTTCATGACGCGCCACGGCATACCGACCGCCGCCTACGGCGCTTTCGCCGACGCCAGGCAGGCGCACGACTACCTCGAACGGCAGGGCGCGCCCATCGTCATCAAGGCCGACGGGCTTGCCGCCGGCAAGGGCGTGGTGGTGGCGCTGGACGTCAGCCAAGCGCACGCGGCGGTGGACATGATGCTCACCGAGGGAAGAATGGGCGCAGCGGGCAGCCGCGTCGTGATCGAGCAGTATCTGGACGGAGAAGAAGCCAGCTTCATCGTGCTCTCGGACGGTCGGCACGCGCTGCCGCTCGCGACCAGCCAGGATCACAAGCGGCTGCTCGACGGCGACCGCGGTCCGAATACCGGCGGCATGGGCGCGTATTCGCCGGCGCCGGTGATCACGCCCGGCCTCCACGCCAAGGTCATGCGCGAGGTCATCCACCCGGTGATCGCCGGCATGGAGAAGGACGGCACACCCTACGTCGGGTTCCTCTACGCCGGGCTGATGATCACCGAGGACGGGAGCATCAAGGTGCTGGAATTCAATTGCCGCATGGGTGACCCCGAGGCGCAGCCGATCCTGCTGCGGCTGAAAAGCGATCTCGTGCTGCTCATCGAGCACGCGCTCGCCGGCGGCCTCGACCAGGTGGAGGCCGAATGGGACACGCGGGTGGCGCTCGGGGTGGTGTTGGCGGCGCACGGCTACCCGGACGCGCCGCGCAAGGGCGACGTGATACGCGGCTTGCCGGCGCCGGAAGAGGATAGCCACGTGTTCCACGCCGGCACGGCGTTAAACGGCAAGGATGTCGTCACCAGCGGCGGTCGCGTGCTCACCGTCACCGTGCTGGGGCCCGATGTGCGCGCCGCGCAGCGCCGCGCCTACGAGATTGCCGAGCGCATCCGTTTCGAAGGCATGCAGTTCCGGCGCGACATCGGCCACCGCGCGCTGGCCGCCGGGCGCAAGTGACGCGCAACTGGGCGAGGATATTTGCCAAGACGCAGTTCAGCTTCCCGGAACGGGACGGCTTTGCCGGATAACGTGAACGCCGCGGCGGTCAGGGAATTCTTGCTCGCGCTGCAGGAGGCCATCGTCGCGCGATTGAGCGCGCTCGACGGCAAACCTTTCCTGCGCGACGAGTGGAGCCGCCCCGAGGGCGGAGGCGGCATCACGCGCCTGCTTGAGGCGGGCGGCGTATTCGAGCGCGCGGGCGTCAATTTCTCACGCGTCCTGGGCCGGAATCTGCCGCCGTCGGCGACAGCGAACCGTCCCGAGCTCGCCGGCCGCTCGTTCGAGGCCATGGGCGTCTCGCTCGTGCTGCATCCGCGCAATCCGTACGTCCCCACCGCGCACATGAACGTGCGGTTCTTGCTCGCGGAGAAGAGCGGCGCGGAGGCGGTGTGGTGGTTTGGCGGGGGAATGGATCTGACCCCGTACTACGGCTTCGCCGAGGATGCGCAGCACTTTCACCGCTGCTGCCGCGATGCGCTCGCGCCGTTCGGTCCGGATTGCTATTCCCGCTCCAAGCAATGGTGCGACGAGTATTTTTACCTGAAGCACCGGCAAGAGCCGCGCGGCATCGGCGGCATTTTCTTCGATGATCTCAGCGAGCCCGATTTCGCGACTTGTTTCGCGCTCGCCAAGAGCGTGGGCGGGCGCTTCCTGCCGGCGTATCTCCCCATCATCGAGCGCCGCAAGGAACTGCCCTACGGCGAGCGCGAACGCGCGTTCCAGGCCTATCGCCGCGGCCGCTACGTCGAGTTCAACCTGGTGTACGACCGCGGGACTCTCTTCGGACTGCAGTCGGGCGGGCGCACCGAGTCCATCCTGATGTCGCTGCCGCCGCAGGCTACCTGGCGTTACGACTGGCGGCCGGAGCCGGGCAGCCCGGAGGAGAAGCTCTACACCGAGTTTTTGGTCGCGAAGGAGTGGGTTTAGCGGGGGACCGCCGGTTACTTCGTTCCCGGACCGAACCAGCTCCTGAGCGAGCGCACGCGGTCGAGGAGGCTCTGCGTCACCGGGTCGTCCGGGAGGCGCGGCGGCGCGACCTGGTGCTGGCGCGCGAGTAGTGGCGTCTGCTTATAGGCCTGGTAGCGTGTCAGCGCCGCCTGCGCGTGCTGCTTCAGCAGCTGGCGGTCCACCGGCTTGTCGAGGAAGCGGAAGATCTGCGCCTGGTTGATGAGCTCGATCACCAGCTCCGAATCGGAGGACTGGGCGAGCGCAATGGCGAGGATTTCCGGGTGCACCTGCTTGAGCAGCTTCAATGCGGTGATCACCTCGTTGTCCCCGCTGTCGACGTCGGCCAGAATCAACCCGATCTCCTGGGACTGCAGCACGCCGAATGCCTGATCGAGGTTGCGCGCCCACACCACCGGACAGAACGAGCCGAACAGCTCTTCGGTGGCGCGGAATGTGTCCTGCGCGCCGTCGATCACCAGGATGCCGGCGGTCATGGGGTCGGGCACGATGGCGGGAGTGGCCGCGGTGTCCGCGAGCTCCAGCGCGATCGCCACCGCCTCGCCGATGATCCTCTGGATGTCCTGGTTGTCCCACGGCTTGCTGATGAAGCGGAACACCTCGCCCTCGTTGATCGAGCCCATGATCGCCGCAAGGTCGGAGTAGCCGGTGAGCAGGATCCGCACCGTGTTCGGCGCGATCTCCTTCACCTCGCGCAGCAGCTCGATCCCCATCATCTCGGGCATGCGCTGGTCGCTCACCACCACGTGGGGGTTGAACTTCCTGACGAACTCCAGGGCCTCGGCGCCGTTCACGGCGGTGAACACGTGATAGTCGCGCCGGAAGATCGAGCGCAGCGCCGTCAGTATCCGCTCTTCGTCGTCGACGAACAGGATGCGCGGTTTCCTGCCGGCCGCGGCCGCCGCTGCGGCCGGCGCTCCGGCGCTCGCCTGCTGCGCGCCCGCCAGCGCGTGCGCGGCGCGGATCAGATCGGGGTCGATGCGCTGGGTGGTGACCTCCGCCGGGCTGGCGGGCGCCGGAGGAGGCGCGCTGTGCCGGATGCTCGCCTCGATCCCCCTCGTGAAGGCGTCCGAAAAATCCTTCGCGTTCTGGAAGCGTTCGTCGCGTTTCTTGGCGAGCGCCTTCTGCACCGCCCAGTCGAGCTGCGCCGAGATCTTCGGGTTGTGCCCGGAGGGGTTGACCGGATTCTCGTTCAGCACCTGGCGCATCACCTCGGCGTCGTTGCCGGTGAACGGGCGCATACCGGTCAGCAGTTCGTAGGCGATGATGCCCACGGAGTAAATATCGCTGCGCGCGTCGATCTCGGTGCCCAGAAACTGTTCCGGCGACATGTAGCCGGGGGAACCCATCACCTCGCCCACGTGGGTCAGCTTGGAGGAATCGAGGCGCGCGATGCCGAAATCGCTGATCTTGATGCGGCCCTCTTCATTGATCAGGATGTTGGACGGCTTGATGTCGCGGTGCACGACGCCCTGCGCGTGCGCGTAGCCCAGGCCGTCGAGAAGTTGCCGGATGATTTCCCCGATCTCCTTCAGCTCGAACCGCGCCTGGTTCTGGACGTGCTGGAACAGCGACTTTCCGTTTACCAGTTCCATCACGATGTAGGCGATCTCCAGGTCTTCGCCGTAGTCGTAGATGGCGGCAATGCGCGAATGGGTCAGCCTCCCCACCGCCTGCGCTTCATGCCGGAAGCGCGTCAGCGCGTACTGCAGATCCGCGGGATCGAGCGCCGACTTGGCGATGGTCTTGATCGCCACTTGGCGGTGTATCGCCGGATCGAACGCCTTGTAGACAACGCCCATCCCGCCCTGGCCGAGCACGCCCTGGATCTGGTATTTGCCGATGGTGGTCGGGGTATTCATTCTCTGTTATCGGAAAGCCCGCCCGCGCTCAGGCCGCGAGTTCCGCCGGTGCGGGCGGCGTCAACGGTAACACCATCGTGAATTTGGTGCCAACTCCGAGGGTGGAATCCACACGGATCTTGCCGCCGTGCTGCTCGACGATCTTGTAGACGATCGCGAGCCCCAGGCCGGTGCCCTTGCCGACGTCCTTGGTGGTGAAGAACGGGTCGAAGATCTTGGGCAGGATCTCGGGCGCAATGCCCTTGCCGTTGTCCTCGATCTCCACCGCGACATGCTCGGCGCCTTCCTGGCGCGTGGTGAGCGTGATCACGCCCTGCCCCGACTCGATCGCCTGCGCCGAGTTGTTGATGAGGTTCAAAAACACCTGGTTGATCTGCGATGGCGAGCAGGTGATCGGCGGGATGTCACCGAAGCGCTTTCTCACCGTGTGCTTCTTGAGCTCATGCTTGGCGAGCAGCAGCGTGCTCTCGAGCCCCTCGTTGAGATTGAAGCTCGCCACTTTGCTGCGGTCGAGGCGCGAAAAATTCCTGAGGTTGACCACGATCTCAGAGATCTGCTCGATGCCGTAAAGTCCGTCCTTCACCAGGCCCTGCAGCTCATCGAGCACCTGATGCTCCTTGAACTGCGCGACCAGCTTCTGGGCCAGCGTAAACTGCTGGGCGAGTTGTTGGGGATCACTGGCGCCGGCCCTGAGCAGCGCGAGCAGCTTCTCCGATTCGGCGATGAGCTGCGTGAGCTCGGGCAGCTTGCCCTTGACCGAACCGAGGCTGCTCTTGACGTAGGCGAGCGGCGTGTTGATCTCGTGCGCCACCCCCGCCACCATCTGACCGAGCGAGGACATCTTCTCGGTCTGGATGAGCTGCGCTTCGGACTCCTTGAGTTGCGCGAGCGCCTCGGTGAGCTCGCGTGTACGCTCGGCGACACGCTGCTCCAGTCCCTCGTTCGCCGCCTTGAGCGCGAGATTGGCGACATGGAGCAGCCGGTAACTCGCGATCAGGCGCGTCGCCAGATAGCCGAGCAGAATCAACAGCGCGCCCGAGTAGGCGATGAGATAGACGCGGTAGAGCTCGCTGTCGGTGAGCGCGGACTCGAGTTCGCGCGAGAAGGCAGTGGTCAGGCTGTCCACGCGCGGGCCCGCCGGCAGGAACGAGAGCTTCACGAACAATTCCTGCTCGACGGGCTTCGCACCGAGCAGCTGCTGCACGTTGCCGTCGAGCCGGGAAATACCCTCGCGCAGCGCCGGCGGCAGCCGGGCCGCAGATTCCCGCAGATCGGAAGCCAGGGCCTCGACGCTCTTGCGCTGCGTCTCGCCCGGCGCGAAATAGTACCTCTGGGCCTCGGCGAGCAACTGCACCACCGCGCTCTCCGCTGCGACCAGGCGCTCGCGTTCGCGGAAGTCCTGCCACGACCCGCGCACGAGACCCGCGATCTCGGTATCAGACGAGAGCACCTGGGCGAGCGCCTGCTGGGTGGCGGCGTTGGCCTTCCTGAACTTGTCCATCATCTCGGCCTTGTGCGCGAACGCGTTGCTGAGATCAGCAACCCCGCCCCTGAGCACCGGGCTCTCAAGCTCCTTCGCGGCGGCGGCGAGCTCCTGCCGAATGCGCGCAAGCGACGCGCTGTAATCCGCCGTCGGGACCTGCGCTGGGGCGAGCTCGTTGCGCACGCGCAGGACGTCCACGTCCCAGCGTGCGTCGATCTCTTTCAGTTCGCGGAACAGCGCGAGCACCTCGTTCTGGCGCTTGAAGTCCGCGCCCTGGGTCTTGAAGTAGAGGTAACCCAGCGCAGCAGCGAGCGCAATCGCGATCGCAGTGAGCAGCGATCCGCGCGCGGTCTTCACCGACCGCATGCGCCGCAGCACCGATGAAATCCTGGTCAGCCCCGGCGCGCTCATTCGCCCAGATACGCCTGCCGCACCTGCGGATTGGTCAGCAGTCGCGGCGCGCTGTCGGCGAGCGCGATCAGGCCGCTTTCCATTACGTAGCCGCGATGGCACGCCTCGAGCGCGAGCCTGGCGTTCTGTTCCACCAGCAGCAAGGTCACTCCTTCGGCGGCGATGGTGCGTATGGTTTCGAATATTCTCTGCATCATGAGCGGGGCGAGCCCCATGCTGGGCTCGTCGAGCAGCAGCAGCTTCGGCCGGCTCATGAGCGCGCGCCCGATCGCGAGTATCTGCTGCTCGCCTCCCGACAGCGTTCCCGCGGGCTGCCGGCGGCGCTCGGCGAGGCGCGGAAACAGCGTATAGACGCGATCGAAGTCGGCGGCGATTTGTGCGCGATCGGCTCGGCTGTAGGCGCCCATCGCGAGATTTTCTTCGACCGTAAGCCGCCCGAACACGCCGCGCCCTTCGGGTACCAGCGCCAGTCCCCGCTGCACGAGCCGGAATGCCGGGAGCGCCGTTATGTCATCGCCATTATAGTGGACGCGGCCCGCCGCCGGCCGGATCAGTCCCGCCAGCGCTTTGAGCGTGGCGGTCTTGCCGGCACCGTTGGCGCCGATCAGCGCGACGAGTTCCCCGCTCTTCACGTCGAGATCGATGCCCTTCACGGCGTTGATGCCGCCGTAGGAAACCTTCAGCCCGCGCACTTCAAGCAACGGTCCCTCCCAGGTACGCTTCGATGACCGCTGGATCGCGCTTCACTTCGACCGGCGCGCCTTCCGCGATCTTCTTTCCGTAATCGAGCACCGCCACCCGGTCGCACAGGCCCATCACGAGCTTCACGTCGTGCTCGATCAGCAGCAGCGTCACCCCATCTCCGCGGACGCGTTCGAGCAGGCGCCTGAGCTCCGCGGTTTCGGTCGCATTCATGCCGGCCGCGGGCTCGTCCAGCGCGAGCAGCCCGGGCCCGGTCGCCAGCGCGCGCGCGATCTCGAGCCGCCGCTGATCGCCGTAGGGCAGCGCGTGTGCGAGCTCGGCGGCGCGACCGGCGATGCCGACGTACTCGAGCAGTTCACGGGCGCGGCTCGCGATCGCCGCTTCTTCGTTGCGGGTAGCGCCATCACGCAGGATGGCGCCGATGACGCCCGCGCGCGTGCGCACGTGGCGGCCCACCATCACGTTCTCCAGCGCGGTCATGTTGGCGAAGAGGCGAATGTTCTGGAAGGTGCGGGCGATGCCGCATTCGGCGACGCGATGCGGCTTCATCCCGGTCATGCGCACGCCGCCGAAAACAAACTCGCCGCCGTCGGGACGATAGAGGCCGGTCAGCACGTTGAACAGCGTGGTCTTGCCCGCGCCGTTGGGTCCGATCAATCCGAAAATCTCGCCGCGTTTCACCGTGACCGAGACTTCGGACAACGCGGTCAGGCCGCCGAAGCGTTTGCTGATGCCGGTGGCTTCGAGCAGCGGCGCGTCAGCGGCTTGCATCATAAACGGTAGCCTGTTCCTGGCGCGCGACGTCCTCGTCGGCCGAGAGTTCGCGGCGCCGCACCGTGGACGGCCACAGTCCGGAGGGCCTGAGCAACATGACCAGAATCAGCGCCAGCCCGAACACCAGCAGCCGCAGGTCCGCTGGATCCGCCAGCACCCGTCCGAACAGCGCCTGCTGCAGCGGTCCGAGGTAGCGCAGCGCTTCGGGCAGCACGACCAGCAGCACGGTGCCGAGCACCACGCCCGGAATATGGCCCATGCCGCCCAGCACCACCATGCACAGGATCATGATCGATTCGATGATGGTGAAGCTCTCCGGGCTGACGAAGCCCTGGAATCCCGCGAACAGCCCGCCCGAGACGCCGCCGAAGCTCGCGCCCATGGCGAAGGCGAGGAGTTTCACGTTGCGGGTGTTGATGCCCATGGCCGCGGCCGCCACCTCGTCTTCGCGGATCGCCACCCACGCGCGCCCGATGCGCGAATCCTCGAGCCGGATCGAAAAGAAGATCACGGCAAGCGTCAGCGCGAGAAACAGATAGTAGTAGTTGTAGACCGCGGGAAAGCTCAAGCCCAGGGCCGGGTGTGTCTGGGCGAGCGAGAAGCCGCCGAGCTTGATCGGGTCGATCAGGTTGATGCCTTGCGGACCGTTGGTGATGTTGATCGGCGCGTTGAGGTTCACGAGGAAGATGCGGATGATCTCGCCGAAGCCGAGCGTGACGATGGCGAGATAATCCCCGCGCAGGCGCAACGTGGGCGCGCCGAGCAGCACGCCGAATGTGCAGGCGATCGCCGCCCCCAGCGGCAGCAGCAGCCAGAACGGGAGGTGGATGCCGAACTGGGGCGACGCGAGCAGCGCGTAGAAGTAGGCGCCGACCGCGAAGAAGGCGACGTAACCGAGATCGAGCAGCCCGGCGTAACCGACCACGATGTTCAGGCCCAGCGCGAGCATGATGTAGAGCAGCGCGAAGGCGAGGATGCGCACCCAGGCGCGGCCGAATGCCCAGTCGGTGACGAACGGCAACGCGACCAGCAGGGCCGCGAGCGCGATGTAGGCGGCCCACACCACGCGCGGGTCGCGCTTGAGCTGCTGCCAGCGATCAAAAAACAAAGACATATTCAGCCGCAGATAAACGCAGATAAACGCCGATCGAAGAGCAAAAACCTTGCGCCGCCCAGACGCCAAGGAAAAACAAAATCGGCGGTTCCATCAAGATCGCTCTGCGACGCGCTCGCCGAGCAGGCCGGAGGGGCGCAGCGTCAGCACCAGGATCAGCACCAGGAATGCGAATACGTCCTGGTAGTGGCTGCCGAGGAAGCCGCCGGTGAGCGCGCCGATGTAGCCGGCGCCGAGGCTTTCGATCACGCCCAGCAGTACGCCGCCCAGCATGGCGCCGGCGAGGTTGCCGATGCCGCCCAGCACCGCTGCGGTGAACGCCTTCAGCCCCAGCATGAAGCCCATGAAGTAATGCGCGATGCCGTAGTAGGCGCTGATCATCACGCCCGCTACCGCCGCGAGCGCCGAGCCGATCACGAAGGTGATCGAGATCACGGTGTTGATGTCCACACCCATCAGCCCCGCGATTTCGGGGTTCTCGGAGGTGGCGCGCATCGCGCGCCCGAGCCGTGTGCGGTGCACCAGATAAAGCAGACCCGCCATGATCGCGATGGCGAGCAGCACGATGAAAATCTGCAGATCGTTGATGGTAGCACCGGCAAGCTGATGGGGCGTGGACGGCAGCAGCGCGGGAAACGAATGGTACTGGCGCCCCCAGATGATCATCGCCACGTTCTGCAGCAGGATGGAGACGCCGATCGCGGTAATGAGCGCCGCCAACCGCGGCGCGTTCCGCAGCGGGCGGTAGGCGACGCGCTCGATGGCGAAGCCCAGAACCATGCACACCGGCATCGCCGCCAGCAATCCGAGCGCGGCGATCACCGGACCGGGCAGCGCGATGCCGCTGGCGACCAGCACCTGGATCACGGAGAGCGCGACCATCGCGCCGATCATCACCACCTCGCCGTGCGCGAAGTTGATGAGCCCGAGGATGCCGTAGACCATGGTGTAGCCGAGCGCCACCAGCGCGTAGATCGCTCCCAGCACCAGGCCGTTGATGAGTTGCTGGACGAAGATATCCATGCGCGGTGTGTCCGCTAAACGCAAAAACGGCACCCGAAGGTGCCGTCCGCAAGCTGATGTAATGCGTTCATCACGTCATTTCTTCTCCGCGGCCGGCGCGGGCGCGGCGGCCGGCTTCGCAGCCGGTTTCTCCGGCGCGGGCGCCGCTGCCGGCGCGGCGGCATCGCCGCCCACTGTTTCGAGCGGATTCCACTTGCCCTCCTTCACCACATAGAGCGTGATCGGGCCGTTCTTGAGATCGCCTTTTGCGTCGAACGCGATCGGTCCGGTCACCCCCTGCCGGCTGGTCCTGGCGAGCTCGGGCAGGTATTTCCCGGGGTCGGTGGAATTCGCCTTCGTCATCGCCTCGATCAGCGTCAGGGTGGCGTCGTAGGCGAAGGGCGCGTAGATCTGGATCGGGCCGAATTTGGCGGTGAACTTGTCGGTAAAGCCCTTGCCGCCGGGCATCTTGTCGAGCGGCAGGCCGGGCGAGGAAGCAACCACGCCATCCGCGGCGGGGCCGGCGAGCTTGATGAACTCGGGGCTTTGCGCGCCGTCGCCGGCCAGGAACCTGGCCTTGACCGCGAGCGTTTTCATCTGCGCCACCATGAGGCCGGCCTGCGCGTCCATGCCGCCGTAGAACACGAGGTCGGGCTTCTTGCCCTTGATGCTGGTGAGGATCGCGCGGAAGTCGGTCGCCTTGTCGTTGGTGTATTCGCGGCCGACGAGAGTGGCGCCGCCCGCCTTCGCCGCCTTCTCGAATTCATCGGCGAGGCCCTGGCCGTAAGCGGTACGGTCGTCGATGATGGCGATGCGCTTGGCGCCCATCTTGCTGACCGCGTAATCGCCCAGCGTCTTGCCCTGCTGCACGTCGTTCGCCATCACGCGGAACGCGCCCTGGTAGCCCTGCTCGGTGTACTTGGGATTGGTGGCGGAAGGCGAGATCTGGACGATGCCCGCGTCGTGGTAGATCTTGGACGCGGGTATCGTCGTCCCCGAGTTGAGATGTCCGATCACGCCCGCGACCTTGGCGTCCACCAGCTTCTGCGCGACGATGGTGCCGGTCTTGGGATCGGCCTGGTCATCCTCGCTCAGCAGCTCGAACCTGACCTTGGCGCCGCCGATCATCAGTCCTTTGGCGTTCACTTCCTCGATCGCCAGCCGCGTGCCGTTTTCGTTGTCCTTGCCGAGGTGCGATTGCGGTCCGGTGAGCGGGGCCACCGAACCGATCTTCACCACGACTTCGGGCGGCGGCTTGGGTGCTTCGGCCTTCGGTGCGGGCGGCGGCGGCGCTTCCTTGCCGCAAGCGCTCAACAGGAATGCGAGCGTGAGGCCCAGAACGACACCGAAAGCTGGCCTGCGATGCATATGCGCTCCCTTGCGATAAATGGTTGTTGCTGCGGGAGAAATCATTATCCGCAGGGGCCTGCGAATTGTCAATTTGCAGAATTCCCGCGCAGGCCCCTTACTAATGAAAGACAGGAGAGTACACCGTAAAAAAAGCCGGCAAGAGCCGGCTTTTTTACTTGATCGACAGGATCCACTGCACCATGGTCTTGATGTCTTGGTCCTTGACGTGCGCGTTGGGCGGCATCGGCACGTCGCCCCACACGCCCTTGCCTCCCGCCTTCACCTTCTTGATCAGGTTGGCTTCCGCCCCCTTGTCTTTGCGGTACTTGTCGGCGATCTCCTGGTAACCCGGCCCCACCAGTTTCTTGTCCACGGTATGACAGGCGAGGCAGCCGTTCGCCTTGGCCAGCGCTTCGGCGGCCTTGGGATCGGCGGCGTGCGCGCCGGCGGCGAGCGTTGCTGCAGCCGCGGTGGCGAGGAGGGTCGCGATGACTTTCAACTTCATTATGGGCTCCTTTGGTTGACGTGGTCTTCGGGTCAAAAAACCCGCGCATTCTAACTCAGATTAAAGCCGTCAACTATCGTTGACGGTTGTGTGCGCGCGTTCAACGCGGACGGCGGAGCCGCCGCTTAACGCGCGCCGTCTCCGGCGAGCGCCCGCTCAAGCGCGTTGAGATCGGAGATCGGGGGCAAACAAGTAACGCCGCGGCACACCCAGGCGTTGACGCCCGCGCCATCCGGAGGCGCCGGCTTGTCGAGCGCCGGGGGAAGCCCGCCAGCGCCGTACGCAATGCTGACGACGAGCGTGGCGGGACGATAAACGCGCGCGAGCGCGCGCCGCCACTCGACCACCTGCTCCTTGCCGCCGCGCACGATCACGATCTGCGGCGGCGCGAGGTGTTCCTCCAGGGCGGTGGCGAGGCTGACGAAGGCGCTCGGCTGGCGCTCGAGCGCCGGGTAGAACAGCTTGAGCGCGCGCTCCGCTGCCTCCAGGTAGCGCGGCTCGCCGATGAGATGTCCCAGCCGCTGCAGCGCAGCCGCTGCGATGCCGTTGCCGGAAGGGGTGGCGTTGTCGTGCCCCGGCTTGGCGCGGTGGATCAGCGTTTCGTGGTCGTGGGAGACGAAGAAAAAACCGCCCGCCGCGCGATCCTCAAACTGCGCGAGCAGAATCTCGGCCAGCTCACGCGCAAGCGACAGATCCTCGGCGCGGAACTCACCCTGCATCAGCTCGAGAGCCGCATCGAGCAGGAAGGCGTGATCGTCGAGATAGGCGTTGAGATGCGCGCGCCCGTCCTTGTAAGTGGCGAGCAGCCGCCCGTTGCGCCACAGAGTGCGACGCATGAAGTCGAGCGCGCGCCGCGCCGAGGCGAGCCACGCCGGCTCGCCGAATACGCGCGCGGCGCGCGCCATGCCTCGCGCCATCAGCGCGTTCCAGCTCGCGAGCGCCTTCTCGTCACGACCCGGGCGCACCCGCTGTTCGCGCGCGGCGAGGAGTTTGGCGCGGGCGGAAGCCAGCCGCGACTCGCACTCCTTGAGTGGCAGGCCGAGTTTCCGGGCGATGAAAGCGAGCGGCTTCATCACGCGCAGATGCCAGTGCCGGCCCTCGAAGTTGGGCGGGCCGTCGAGACCGTAGTGGGGCTCCACCACCGAGTACTCCTCGGGCGTGAGCAGGCGCCGCACCTCGTCCGGCGTCCACACGTAGTACCTGCCCTCCTCGTGCTCGGAGTCGGCGTCGAGCGAGGAGTAGTAGCCCCCCTCGGGCGACTGCATCTCGCGCATCACCCACTGCGCGGTTTCGGTCACGACTTTCCTGAACAGCGGCTGGCCGGTGACGAGCCACGCATCGCTGTAGAGCGCAATCAGCGCCGCATTGTCGTAGAGCATCTTTTCGAAGTGGGGAATGCTCCAGTACTGGTCCACGCTGTAGCGGCAGAAGCCGCCGCCCAACTGATCGTAGATTCCGCCCTCGGCCATTCGGGTGAGCGTGAGCTGCGCGAGGGCGAGGCTCAACTCGCCGCCTTCGAGCGCGTGGCGCCGCAGGCAGAACGCGAGCTCGAAGGGATGCGGGAACTTGGGTGCGTGCCCGATGCCGCCGTGGACGTCGTCGAACACCTGCGCCAGCTCGCGCACCGCGGCGTCAAGAGGGGCGCGCTTCAGTTCGCGCTCGGCCCCCGGCGCCGGCAGCGTGCGCGCGAGCGCCTCGAGCAGCGCGGCGTTCTGCTTGCCGATCTCCTCGCGCTGGTCGCGGTAGGCCTCGGCGATGCGCGGCAGCAGCTCGAGAAAGCCGGGCACGCCATAGCGGGCGAGCTTCGGGAAATAGGTGCCGCCGAAAAACGGCGTGCCGTCGGGCATCAGGAACAGGGTGAGCGGCCAGCCGCCGCTTCTTTGCGTCAGCATGGCGTGCGCGGTCTGGTAGATCTGGTCGAGGTCCGGCCGCTCCTCGCGATCGACCTTGACGTTGACGAAGTGCCGGTTCATCTGCGCCGCCACCTCGGGGTCCTCGAACGATTCGTGCGCCATCACGTGGCACCAGTGGCACGCGGAATAGCCGATCGAGAGCAGGATCGGCTTGTCCTGCTCGCGCGCGAGCTTGAGCGCTTCCTCGTCCCACGGATGCCAGTCCACGGGATTGTCGGCGTGCTGCCGCAGATAGGGCGAGGTCTGGGAAGAGAGGCGGTTCGGCACTAGGCACCCACGCTGAAAGGACGAGCGCGCACAAACTTCGCGCACAACATGAATTCTGTCACAAAGCGCGCCAGAACGCGCCATCTCCTGCCCTCAACCCCTTACTGCACGGGCTTCAGTGGGCAATCACTATGTGAACGAAATCCGATCAATCGTGGTCCGGATTCGTAGGAATTACCCTGCTGACGTTATTGTTGAAACCGAAAGCGTTACGCATTACGCTAATAGCGGGAATGGTCCTCGCTAACTCAGCCGAAAGAGGAGACGTC
>JAHFRO010000268.1 GCA_023266245.1 Betaproteobacteria bacterium
AAGATCGGCGCGGGAGCCGAACACGATGTAACCGAGCGAGATCAGTTCCTCGATCAGCGCACCGGTCAGGATCACGACATCGACCGGCTCGCCGCCCATGATGCGCGCTTTCATCGCACCTACTGCGCTGAATTCGGCGCTCACCTCGTGGCCGGTTTCACGCTTGTATGCTGCCGCGATTTTCTCGACCACCGATTGCGCCGCACCCGCGCTGAGAATGCGCACTACCGCCATGCTTATTCCTTGCCAGAACTTATATGAAACCGCCGATGGCCGCCGGCAGAAAATCAAAAATCTGAATGAGCCGCAGATAAACACGGATGAACGCAGATAGAATCAAGTTCAAAAACCAAAGGGCACAGGCTGGAGAGCACAAGAAGATGAAGGCCTAAAACCGATTCTCGTTTTTCTTTTCTCCGTGAGCTCTGTGTCCTCTGTGGCTTCATGTATTTGATTTTCATCCGCGTTTATCTGCGTTTATCTGCGGTTAAATCAACCCGCTAGGCGGGGGCTCTCGCTACCTCGGCTGCCACGGCGTCACCCATTTGGTCCGTGGTCGCCTTGCCGCCGAGGTCCGGCGTCAATACCTTGCCGGCGCGGATGACGCGCTCCATTGCGGCTTCGATCAACTGTGCCGCGCGCACTGCGCGCGGCTCGCCATGCTTGTGCCCGAGCCACGCCAGCAGCATCTGTCCCGAGATGATCATCGCGTACGGATTGGCGATGCTCCTGCCGGCGATGTCCGGCGCCGAGCCGTGGGTTGCCTGCGCCATCGCCCGTTGCGGACCCGCGGAAAGCCCAGGCGCAAGCCCGAGCCCGCCTACCAGCCCCGCCGCGGCATCGGACAGGATGTCGCCGAAAGTGTTGGTGGTGACGATGATGTCGAATTGTTGCGGCTTCATGACCAGCCGCATCGCGAAGGTGTCCACCATCACCTCGTCGAACGCGACCTCGGAAAATTCCTTCGCGACCTCGCGGCACTCTTCGGCGAACATGCCGCAGCCGAGCTTGAACACCGTGTTCTTGTGCACCGCCGTGACCTTCTTCCGTAAACGGGTACGCGCGAGCTCGAACGCCGCGCGCGCCACCTTGGCCGAGCCCTCGCGGGTGATCACGCGCACCGAGATGGTCATCCCGGGCGTCGGCCGGAATTCGCCACTGCCCATGTAGACGTTGCGATCCGGCGGGAAGCCCTCGTTGTTTTCACGCACGATGATGAGGTCCACGTCCTGGTAGAGCGCCGGCAAGCCGGGATAGGACTTCGCGGGGCGGATGTTGGCGAACAGATCAAAGTGCTTGCGCAGGATAGGGTGCGGATTGATCGCGTTGGGATTGTCCCTGGGATAAGCCTGGTGCCCGATCGGACCCAGCACCCAGCCGTCCAGCATATCGAGCTTCTCGAGCGTCCCCGGCGGCAGCGTATGGCCCAGTGTATCGAGCGCTTTTCTGCCGATCGGCAGCGGGTGCCATTCGATCGCGAGCCCCGTTTTCTCCGCCGCGGCGCGCATCGCCTTCACGCACTCGGGCACGACCTCGAGCCCGATGTCGTCGCCTTCGAGGATGCCGATCTTCAACGCCCGATGCATGAATAAAACCCTTTTTCAGCCACAGAGGACACAGAGAGGCAGGCCGTGCAGCGGGCCGCGATAGTTGCCGGAGAGGATTTCACGCTCCGCCTCACGTGCTTGCGCCAGTGCCTGATCGGCGCACACCGTGATGTAAGCGAGCAGCACGGAATCATAGCGCTCGATGCGCTCGAGACAGGCCCGCACGAGCTCCACCGGGGAGAGCTTGCGGCTGCAGATTAGCCGGCCCTGTACGGCGGCGCTGAGGAAGACAAGATCGTCGGGGCCGGGCATCAACGCAGACGCGACATGCAGGGAAATGGCAGAACTGCATCGATGCCGCAGAGCGGAACCCGGTGCAGTCGAGCGGGACGATTCTAGCACACGGCGCCGCCCGTCCCCGCTCTTCTCCGCGGTCGGCGCGGGGTTTAAGATAGCCATCGCTGCTCGCCCGCATTTCAATCCTGACAAGGAGGCCGTCAGATGTCCGTCATCTTCAGCCGATCGCCCGCAACGTTGAGAAAAGGCCTGTGCGCCGTCGTGGCGTGCGCGTTATGCGCATCCGCCGCGCCGCTCTCCGCCCAATGGAAACCCGAGCGCACGGTGGAAGTCGTGGTGTTCGCCGCGCCCGGCGGCGGCAACGACAAGTCCGCGCGGACGATGCACAGGATCTGGCTGGAAACCAAGCTGCTCGAGGCCGTCATCACCAACAAGGTCGGCGGCGGCGGCTCGCTTGCTTACACCTACGTCAGCCAGAAGACCGGCGACGGGCATCACATTGCGATCGCGCAGGCCGGGCTCAACACCAACCACATCACCGGCAGAAGCCCGATTCACTACAGCGATCTCACTGCCCTCGCCTTCGTCGGCAACGAGCCGGTCGGGCTCGCAGTGCGCACCGACTCGCCGTACAAGAACCTCAAGGAGTTCGTGGACCAGCTCAAGAAGAATCCCCAGTCGCTGGCCGTCTCGGTCGGCAGCACCCGCGGCGCGATCAACCACTTCACGATGGCGCTGCTCGCCAAGACCGCGGGCCTCGATCCCAACAAGCTCAAGATCCTGGTCTTCGGCGGCGGCGCGGAGTCGGTCGTCAACCTGCTCGGCGGCCACATCGACGCCATGGCGCAGGCGATCAACAACGCCATACCGCACCACCAGGCGGGCAAGATGCGCATTCTCGCCCTGAGCACGGCCAAACGCTCGCCCGGGCTTCCCGACGTGCCGACCTTCCGCGAGCAGGGTTTCGACGTCGTGATGGAGGGCTGGACAGTCTTCATGGGCCCGAAAGGCCTCACGCCGGCGCAAGTCGCGTACTGGGAGGAAGTCTTCGCCAGGACCGTCCAGCACCCGGAGTGGAAGAAATACCTCGAGTTCAACTCCTGGGAGTGGGGCTTCAAGAACTCCAGGGAAACACTGGAATACCTGAAGAAGGACTACGAGCAATCCAAGGCCCTGCTCACCGAACTGAAAATGGCCAAGCAATGAGCAACAAGCCGCTGGTAACGGTGGAGGAACTCACGGTCCGTTTCGTGAGCCGCGAAGCGACGGTGAACGCCGTGAACGGCGTCTCCTTCACGCTCGAGAAGGGTGAGGTCCTCGGCATACTTGGCGAGTCGGGATCGGGCAAGAGCGTGACGCTGCGGGCGC
>JAHFRO010000026.1:0-21210 GCA_023266245.1 Betaproteobacteria bacterium
GCGAGCTTGTCGTACCACGCATGCAGGAATGGCTGCAGCTGCGTGCGTGATTCCGATTGCACCAGCAACTGCGCGCGCTCGCGCCCGGCGCGGCGCGGCATCGCCGCCGGCACCGGGTCGTAGATCGTGACCCGCGGCACGAGCCGCCGGCCGAGCCGCGCCGCATCGCCCAGGAAGTCGAGGGCGGTCGCCAGCCGCGGCGCCTCGGCGCGCAGCAGCGCCTGGTAGACATACGGCGGGAAACCCGCCTGGCGGCGTTCGGCCAGGAGGTTATCAGCAAAGGCACGGTAGTCCTGGCGCTTGAGCGCTTGATACAGGGGGTGATCCGGGAACTCGGTCTGCACCAGAACTACGCCTTGTACAGTGCTGCGGCCGGCGCGTCCCGTGACTTGGGTCAGCAACGTGAACAGGCGCTCGGAAGCGCGAAAGTCCGCGCTGTAGAGCAGGCTGTCGGCGTTCAGTATCCCGACCAGGTTGAGGTGGGGAAAATCGTGCCCCTTGGCGAGGATCTGGGTGCCGACCAGGATGTCGATCTCGCGTTGATGGATCCGGCGCCGCATATCAGGCCAGGCGTGGCGCGGTCGCACGCTGTCGCGGTCTATGCGCAGGATACGCTCTGCCGGGAACTGCCGCATCAGCGCTGCCTCCACGCGCTGCGTACCCTGCCCCAGAGGCTCGAGCTGCGGGTTGCCGCATTGGGGGCAGGCGGCGGGCAGCGGCGCCTGGTGTCCGCAGTGGTGGCAGCGGAGCCGCCGGTCCTTGAGGTGCAGCACGAGCTGCGCCGAGCAACGGCGGCAACCGGAAATCCAGCCGCAGCTGTGGCACATCAGCACCGGCGCGTAGCCACGACGGTTGATAAAAACCAGGCTCTGCTCGCCGCGCTGGCGGCGTTCACCGATCGCCTCGAGCAGCCGTCGCGACAATCCGTCCGCCAGCTGCTCGCCGCGGGTGTCTATGCATTCGATCAGCGGCAACACGGAACCGACGCGCTCGCTGAGCGTGTTCAGGCGATAGCGCCCGCTGGCCGCATTGAAGTAGGTCTCGAGTGCCGGGGTGGCCGAGCCGAGCACAACCGGCACGCCGCGCTGCCGTCCGCGCACCACTGCCAGATCCCGCGCCGAATAGCGGAACCCTTCGGCCTGTTTGAACGAGGCATCGTGCTCTTCGTCGACAATGATGATTCCCAGTTCCGGCATGGGCGTGAACACGGCGAGCCGGGTGCCGAGCACGATGCGCGCGCGCCCGGACTGTGCCGCAAGCCAATGCGCGAGGCGCTCACCCTCGTTTAACCCGCTGTGCAGGCTCACCACCGGCACGTCGGGGAACCGGCCCTTGACCCACGCCTCGAGCTGAGGGGTGAGCGCGATCTCCGGCACCAGCAGCAAGGCCTGGTGGCCGGCCGCGAGCACCGCGGCGATGGCATGCAGATAGACCTCGGTCTTGCCGCTGCCGGTGACGCCAAGCAGCAGATGGACCTGGAATCGCCCGAGGCTCGCAGCCACCGCGGCGGCTGCTTGCTCCTGTTCAGCGGTGAGCGGCGGGGCCGGCACAGGGGCGGCCGCGGCTGCCGCCGGGCTGGTTGTCGGGTCCTGCCTGATCCAGCCGCCCTCGATCAGCTGCCGCATCAGCCGTGGCGCCTGCGGTGACAGCGCTTTGACAGCGGCGTAATCGAGCGGGCCTTCCCTCAAGCGCTCCAGCAGGCGGCGCTTGGCGCGCGCGCGCGTGGGCAATGCAGCCGGGTCGAGGGCCGCGCCGGTTTCGCTCAGCACGAAGCATCCGCGCAGCTTTCCGGGCGGTGGAGCGGTGAGGCGGCGCAGTCGCGCGGGCAACGTCCCCATTACCACCGCGCCCAGGGGGTGGTGGTAGTAGTCGCTCGCAAACTTTGTCAATTGCAGGTCCGCCACGCCGAGCGAGGGTGCGTCCCGCAGCACCCGCAGCGCGTGCTTCAGCCGCTCCGTTGGAATGCGGGTGGTATGGGCGATATCGACGATCACGCCGAGCGTGTTTTTTTTCCCGAACGGCACCAGGACGCGCCGGCCGACATCGCTTGCGGTCGCGTCATCGGCGCCGTAATCGAACAGCGTCGGTACCGGAACGTCGAGCGCGACGCGTATGATCTTCATTGCAGCATGCGTAGTGTCTGAACGGCGCAAAGTTACCGCAAACTGCTGAAGCGGTTTCTGCGAAATGCACCCAACCGGTTTATGCGATGCAGGATTTTGCTGTTATCAACATCGCGCTGTGGATAACTCTGTTGATGATTACTCGCGCTACGACCGGTTACCCAGCCGGTTACTCCACTGTCGCGCGGCCACTACCCTCATTCCACATGATAGAATATTTTTATAATCAAAAGGTTACAATGCAAGATGCGAGCTTGAGGCAGGCCACTGAAAAACCCCGCTGCCCGCAAAGCCTTGCTGTGCATAAGTTTGCGGGGAGCGCTCCCCGTAAAGCCAGGCCTGGCGCGGGTTTTCAGTGATAGGCCCGGCTCAGATCATGTACCGCGTCCACCAGCACCGCGACGCTCTCCGGCGGCGTGAACTGCGAGACGCCATGTCCGAGGTTGAAGACGTGGCCGGCGCCGTGCCCAAAGGCGGCCAGTACCGCTGCCGCGCCGTTGTGGACTGCCTTCGGTCCGGCAAGCAACACCGCCGGGTCGAGATTGCCTTGCAGCGCAACGCGTACGCCGATGCGGGAACGCGCGGTGCCGATGTCCACCGTCCAGTCGATGCCAACCGTGTCGCAGCCACTCGCCGCGATCGCCTCCAGCCACGCCCCGCCACCCTTGGTGAAGAGGATGCTCGGTATGCGTTCGCCACGATGCTCGCGCTTGAGGCCCTCGAGCGCGCGCCGCATGTAGGCAAGCGAGAACTCGCGGTATTCAGCCGTGCCCAGCGTGCCGCCCCAGGTATCGAACATCATCACCGCCTGGGCGCCTGATTCGATCTGTGCGTTGAGGTAGGCGGTAACCGCGCGACAGTTGACCTCCAGGATGTGGTGCAGCAGCTCGGGGCGGTTGTAGAGCATGGTTTTCACGTTGCGGAAATCGGAGTTGGCGCCCCCCTCTACCATGTAGCAGGCAAGGGTGAACGGGCTGCCGGAAAATCCGATCAGCGGCACCTCGTCGGCGAGCGCCTTGCGCACCTGGCGCACCGTGTCGAGCACGTAGCGCAGGTGTTGGTCGGGATCAGGCACCACCAGATTACGAATCTCCCGCTCCTCGCGCAGAGGACGCTCCAGCCGCGGCCCTTCGCCTTCAGTGAATCTGAGTCCCAGGCCCATCGCGTCGGGTAGGGTGAGTATGTCGGAAAACACGATGGCCGCATCGAGGGCAAAGCGCGCCAGCGGTTGCAGCGTGACCTCGGTGGCGAGGTCCGGGTTCTTGCACAGTGCGAGGAAGCTGCCGGCGCGCGCGCGCGTTGCGTTGTATTCCGGGAGATAGCGCCCGGCCTGGCGCATCAGCCAGATCGGCGTATAGGGCGTGGGCTGCCGCAGCAGCGCGCGGATCAGCGTGTCGTTCTTGAGTTTGGGCATTCTAACCACAGAGGCACAGAGGGATTCAGAATGGGACATGAAATCAAACACCCACGGCCGCGTAGGCCTGCTCGACCGCCTGGTGTTGCGCGCGCTCGAAAAAGCCCCTGCTTTCTCTGTGCCTCGGTGTCTCTGTGGTTGAAGCTTAGCGTGGCAGCTCCGAACTGCCCATGAGGAATTCGTCAACGGCCCGCGCGCATTGCCGGCCTTCGCGGATCGCCCACACCACCAGCGACTGCCCGCGCCGCATGTCGCCGGCGGCGAACACCCCGGGAACGGAAGTCGCGTAGCAGCCCGCCCCTTCGGTCGTCGCCTTGGCGTTGCCGCGGGCATCCTTCTCCACGCCGAACTCCTCGAGCATGGATTGCAGGGGCGAGACGAAGCCCATCGCGAGCAACACCAGGTCCGCGGGCACCGTGAAGTCCGAACCCGCGACCTCGTTCATCCTGCCGTCCTTCCACTCGAGCCGCACCGCCTTGAGCGCCTTGAGCTTGCCGTTCTCGCCGATGAACTCCTTGGTCGCGACCGACCAGTCGCGCGTCACGCCCTCCTCGTGCGAGGTCGAGGTGCGCAGCCGCACCGGCCAGTACGGCCACACCAGATTGCGGTCCACGTCGGGCGGCATCGGCAGCAGCTCGAACTGCGTGATCGAGGCGGCTGCGTGACGGTTGCAAGTTCCGACGCAGTCGGACCCGGTGTCGCCGCCGCCGATGATCACCACGTGCTTGTCCGTGGCCCACAGATCGCGCACGCCCCGGTCCCCCGCGACGCGCTTGTTCTGCAGCGGCAGGAACTCCATCGCGTAGTGGATGCCGTCGAGCTCGCGCCCGGGGATGGGAAGGTCGCGTGACTGCTCGGCGCCGCCGGCGAGCACGACCGCGTCGAACTCCGCTAGCACCTTCTCGGGAGCGATGCTCGTGCGCGCGTCGGTAACCACGCCCTTGCCGGGCGGCTGCTTGCCGACGAACACGGCGGTGCGGAACGTGACGCCCTCGGCCTGCATCTGCTCGAGGCGCCGGTCGATCACGCTCTTTTCGAGCTTGAAGTCGGGGATGCCGTAGCGAAGCTGCCCCCCGATACGGTCGCTCTTCTCGAATACCGTCGCCTCGTGCCCGGCGCGCGCGAGCTGCTGTGCGCAGGCGAGGCCCGCCGGGCCCGAACCCACGACCGCCACCTTTTTGCCGGTCTGGTGCGCGGCCGGCTGCGGCTTGACCCAGCCCTCTTCCCACGCCTTGTCGATGATCGCGTGCTCGATCGACTTGATGCCGACCGCGTCCTCGTTGATGCGCAGCACGCACGCCTCCTCGCAAGGAGCGGGGCAGATGCGGCCAGTAAACTCGGGGAAGTTGTTGGTCGAGTGCAGCGTGTCGATCGCCGCTTTCCAGTCCTGCCGGTAGACGAGGTCGTTCCAGTCCGGGATGATGTTGTTCACCGGGCAGCCGCTCATGCAGAACGGGATGCCGCAGTCCATACAGCGCACGCCCTGGATCGCTGCCGCCTCGTCCGAGAGGCGCGGGATGAACTCGCGGTAGTGCTTCTTGCGCGCCTCTTTCGGCTCGTGCGCCTCCTCGACGCGCCCGTGCTCGAGGAACCCGGTGATCTTGCCCATTCCGTGGGGTTGTTCGCTCTGAAGTAGGGGATATACAAGGGGGCCGTGTCCCCTTGTTCCCTTCCTACGCGGCTGCTTTCCTCTGCGCAGCGGCGAGCTCGCCCAGGGCGCGCCGGTACTCCTTCGGGAAGACCTTGACGAAGCGCGGCCGGTACCCGGACCACTGCTCGAGGATCTCGTTCGCGCGCTTCGAGTTCGTGTACTTCGCATGGTCCTCGATGAGGCGCCTGAGGATCGTCTCGTCCGACTGCCCCAGGTGCCAAAGGTCGCGCGACACCTTCGCCTGCTGCTCGGATTCCGACAGCAGCGGTTCGAGGTCCACCATCGCCGCATTGCAGCGTTTCACGAACTCGCCATCGGGGTCGAGAACGTAGGCGATGCCGCCCGACATGCCGGCGGCGAAGTTGCGGCCGGTCGCCCCGAGCACGGCCACCGTGCCGCCGGTCATGTACTCGCAGCCGTGGTCGCCCACACCCTCGACCACTGCCTGCGCGCCCGAGTTGCGCACCGCGAAGCGCTCCCCGGCGACGCCCCGGAAGTAGGCTTCGCCGGCGATGGCGCCGTACAGCACCACGTTACCGGTGATGATGTTCTCGGTCGGCTCGCCGCGGAACTTGGACGAGGGCTGCACCGAGATGCGCCCGCCCGAGAGGCCCTTCGCGCAGTAGTCGTTGGTGTCGCCGATGAGATCGAGCCACACGCCCCTGGCGAGGAACGCGCCGAAGCTCTGGCCGGCGGAGCCGGCAAAGCGCACGTGGATGGTTTCATCGGGCAGCCCGTCGTGGCCGTAGCGCTTCGCGATCTCCCAGGACAGCATCGTGCCGACGGTGCGGTTGATGTTGCGGATCGGCATCTCGATCTTGACCTTCTCTCCGTGCTCAATGGCCGGTCTCGCGAGCTCGATCAGACGGTGATCGAGCGCCTTCTCCAGCCCGTGGTCCTGCTTTTCGCTGTTGTAACGCGCGACCTCGGCCGGCATCTGCGGCTGGTAGAAGATCTTCGAGAAGTCGAGACCCCTCGCCTTCCAGTGCTCGATGCCCTTCCTCATGTCGAGCAGGTCGGTGCGCCCGATCAGGTCGTTGAGGCGCCGGAAGCCGAGTTGCGCCATCAGCTCGCGCACCTCCTCGGCGACGAAGAAGAAATAGTTGACCACGTGCTCGGGCTTGCCCTCGAACTTCCCGCGCAGCACCGGATCCTGGGTCGCGATGCCCACCGGGCAGGTGTTGAGGTGGCACTTGCGCATCATGATGCAGCCCTCGACCACGAGCGGCGCGGTGGCGAAACCGAATCCGTCGGCACCGAGAATCGCACCGACCACCACATCGCGGCCGGTCTTCATCTGGCCGTCCACCTGCACCGCGATGCGCCCGCGCAGGCGGTTCAGCACCAGCGTCTGCTGCGTCTCGGCGAGTCCCAGCTCCCACGGCGTGCCGGCGTGCTTGATCGAGGACCAGGGCGATGCCCCGGTGCCGCCGTCGTGGCCGGCGATCGTGACGTGGTCGGACTTGCCCTTGGACACGCCCGCAGCGATCGTGCCGACGCCGACCTCGGAGACGAGTTTCACGCTGATCCAGGCCTCGGGGTTCGAGTTCTTGAGGTCGTGGATGAGCTGCGCCAGGTCCTCGATCGAGTAGATGTCGTGGTGCGGCGGCGGCGAGATGAGCTCGACTCCCGGAGTGGAATAGCGCAGCTCGGCGATGTACTCCGAGACCTTGCGCCCGGGCAGCTGCCCGCCCTCTCCGGGTTTGGCGCCTTGGGCGATCTTGATCTGGAGCATCTCGGCGCTGGCGAGGTACTCGGCGGTCACGCCGAAGCGGCCGGAGGCGACCTGCTTGATCTTGGACTTGAGCGAGTCGCCTTCCTTGAGCTCGATGTCGCGCTCGACCCGGTTTCTGCCGAGGCGCGACATGAGCGTCTCACCCGCCTTGACCGGCGCGTAACGCTTGCGGTCCTCGCCGCCTTCGCCGGTATTGGACTTGCCGCCGATGCGGTTCATGGCTACCGCGAGCGTGCTGTGCGCCTCGATCGAAATCGAGCCGTGCGACATGGCACCGGTCGAGAAGCGCTTCACGATCTCCGCAGCGGTTTCCACTTCCTCGATCGGCACCGGCTTGCACTGATCGAAGCGGAACTCGAACAGTCCGCGGAAGGTCATGTGGCGCTGCGACTGGTCGTTGACGATCGCGGCGTATTCCTTGTAGGTCGCGTAGGAGTTCGCGCGCGTCGATTGCTGCAGCTTGGCGATCGCCTCGGGCGTCCAGGTGTGGTCCTCGCCGCGCACGCGCCATGCGTATTCGCCGCCCGCGTCGAGCATGGTCTTCAGCACCGGGTCGTCCTCGTCGAACGCGGCCCTGTGGATGCGGATCGCCTCCTCCGCCACCTCGAACACGTCGATGCCTTCTACGCTGGAGGTGGTGCCGGTGAAATACTTGTCCACCAGGCTCTTCGCGAGCCCTACCGCCTCGAAAATCTGCGAGCCGGTGTAGGACATGTAGGTCGAGATGCCCATCTTGGACATCACCTTCTTCAGGCCCTTGCCGATCGCCTTGGCGTAGTTCTTGATCGCCTTGCTCGCGGCCGCGCGGTCCTCAGGGTACATCGCGAGCACGGTCTCGAGCGCGAGGTATGGGTGCACGGCCTCCGCGCCGTAGCCGCCCAGGAGCGCGCAGTGGTGCACCTCGCGCGCGCTGCCGGTCTCGACCACGAGGCCGGTGCTCGTGCGCAGGCCCTTGGCGACGAGGTGCTGGTGGATCACCGAGACCGCCAGCAGCGCCGGGATCGCCAAACGCTCGGCGTCGATCAGGCGGTCGGACACGATGATGATCGAGTAGCCGGAGCGCACCGCGTCCTCGGCCTGAGCGGCGAGCGACGCGAGCCGCGCCTCGATCGCCTCCTTGCCCCAGGCGAGCGGGTAGGTGATGTCGAGCTCGAAGGATTTGAATTTGCCGCCGGTGTAGCGCTCGATGTGCCTGATCTTCTCCATCTCGTAGAAGTCGAGCACCGGCTGGCTCACCTCCAGCCGCAGCGGCGGGTTCATCTCGTCGATGCCGAGCAGGTTCGGCTTGGGGCCGATGAAGGAGACCAGCGACATCACCAGCTCCTCGCGGTTCGGGTCGATCGCGGGGTTGGTCACCTGCGCGAAGAGCTGCTTGAAGTAGTGGTACAGCGTCTTGTTCTTCGAGGAGAGCACGGCAAGCGGCGAGTCGTTGCCCATCGAGCCGACCGGCTCCTCGCCCGCCGCCACCATCGGCTGCATGATGAACTTGAGGTCCTCCTGCGTGTAGGCGAATGCCTGCTGCCGGTCCAGCAGCGGCACGGAGGACTTCAGCGGCGGCGTCTTCTCGCTCTCCACCTCGTCGAGCTTGACGCGGATGCGCTCGATCCACTCGGCGTAGGGCTTGGCGGCGGCAAGCGTGTCCTTCAACTCCTTGTCGTCGATGATGCGGCCCTTCTCCAGGTCCACCAGGAACATCCTGCCGGGCTGCAGGCGCCACTTCTTGACGATTCTCTCCTCCGGCACCGGCAGGCAGCCGCACTCCGAGCCCATGATGACCAAGTCGTCCGCGGTCACGATGTAGCGCGACGGGCGCAGCCCGTTCCGGTCGAGCGTGGCGCCGATCTGCCGCCCGTCAGTGAAGGCGATCGAGGCCGGGCCGTCCCACGGCTCCATCATCGCGGCGTGGTATTCGTAGAACGCGCGCCGGGCCGGGTCCATCAGCGTGTGGTTCTCCCACGCCTCGGGGATCATCATCATCATGGCGTGGGCGAGCGAGTAGCCGCTCATCACTAGCAGCTCCAGCGCGTTGTCGAAGGAGGCCGAGTCCGACTGGCCGTCGTAGATGAGCGGCCAGACCTTCTCGAGGTCCTTGCCGAGGACGGGCGAGGAAATGGCACCCTGGCGCGCGCGGATCCAGTTGACGTTGCCGCGCAGCGTGTTGATCTCGCCGTTGTGGCAGATCATGCGGAACGGGTGCGCGAGGTCCCACGACGGGAAGGTGTTGGTGGAGAAGCGCTGGTGCACCAGCGCGAGCGCCGACTCGACGCGCGGGTCCTGCAGGTCCTTGTAGTACAGCCCGACCTGGTAGGCGAGCAGCATGCCCTTGTAGCAAATGGTGCGTGCCGACATGGTCGGCACGTAGAACTCCTTGCCGTGCGCGAGCTTGAGCGCCTGGATGGCATGGCCCGAGCTCTTCCTGATGATGTAGAGCTTGCGCTCGAGCGCGTCGGTGACGGTGATGCCCCGGCCGCGGCCGATGAGCACTTGCCGGACCACCGGCTCGATCCGCTTCGCCGGCTCGGCGAGGTCGCTGTTGTCGACCGGCACGTCGCGCCAGCCGAGCAGCACCTGGCCTTCGTCCTTGATCGCGCGCTCGATCTCGTATTCGCAGGCGAGGCGCGAGGCGGGATCGCGCGGCAGGAACACCATGCCGACGCCGTACTGGCCCGCGGGCGGCAGCTTCACGCCCTGCCTGGCCATCTCCTCGCGGAAGAACTTGTCCGGGACTTGGATCAGAATGCCCGCGCCGTCGGAGAGCTTCGGATCCCAACCCACCGCGCCGCGGTGCGTGAGGTTCCTCAGCACCGTGAGGCCCTGCTCGACGATCGTATGACTCTTCTTGCCCTTGATATGCGCGACAAAGCCCACGCCGCACGCGTCATGCTCGTGCGCCGGATCGTACAGCCCCTGTGCCGCCGGCAGGCCGCACTGATTCACTTCATGTCCATGCAAAAAATTCATTTAGAACAATAGGTTACTTAATATAATCCTGCGCCGCAACAAACGCGCCAACTCTCTGAGCGCACTGGATAAGTTTACCGGCTAAGGCGAGCACCTTCAACTGGAAAATCGCGCGTAGCGTGCCGTCAGGTCTCTTCGATCGCAAACAGGCGGCGGTGCTCAAGGATGGCATAGCGGTCGGTCATGCCGGCGATATAGTCGGCAATGGCGCGCGGGGCATGCTCTTGCGTGCGCACCTGGAACTCCGGCGGCAGCAGCCGGGTATCCGACAGGAATGCGCGGAACAGGTCAACCACGATGCGACGCGCCTTGCTGCTCATGCGCGTGACGCGGTAGTGCTGGTAGAGGTTGCGGCGCAGGAACTGTTTGAGCTCGTGGCTTTCGTCGCGGATGCGCGGGCTGAAGGCGATGAGCGGCGGGGCGAGGCGCACTGCTTCAAGCGAGGCCGGGGCATGGTCGCGGATGTTCTGGGCGCTGGCGCGGATGAGGTCGGTTACCAGCGTGTCGATCATGCGCCGCACCGTTTCATGAATCAGGCGCCGTCCGGCGAGATGCGGGTGCCCGCGCAGCGCCGCCTTCATGTGGCGCGCGAAGATCTTCACTTCCGAGAGCTGCTCCAGGCTGAGCAGCCCGGAGCGCAACCCGTCGTCCACGTCATGGTTGTTGTAGGCGATCTCGTCGGAGACATTGGCGGCCTGCGCTTCCAGCGACGGGTGCTGTTTCTTGATGAAGCGCTCCCCGACATCGCCCAGCGTCCGTGCGTTCTTGAGCGAGCAGTGCTTCAGTACTCCTTCGCGCGCCTCGAAAGTGAGGTTGAGCCCGTCAAACGCGGCGTAGCGCTGTTCGAGCAGATCCACCACCCGCAGGCTTTGCAGGTTGTGCTCGAACCCGCCGTACGGCTTCATGCAGTCATTGAGCGCATCCTGCCCGGTGTGACCGAACGGGGTATGGCCGAGGTCGTGGGCGAGCGCAATGGCCTCGGTGAGGTCCTCGTCGAGTTGCAGGCTGCGCGCTACCGAGCGCGCGATCTGCGCCACCTCAAGGCTGTGGGTAAGCCGGGTGCGGAACAGATCGCCCTCGTGGTTGACGAAGACCTGGGTCTTGTACTCGAGGCGCCGGAAGGCGTTGGAATGAATGATGCGGTCGCGGTCGCGCTGATACTCGCTGCGGCTGCGCGGCGGCGGCTCGCGGTAACGGCGGCCGCGTGAACTCCCCGGGCGCGCCGCGTACGGAGCGAGCGCTCGCTCACGCATGCACTTGCGATTCGCCGAGCAGGTCTGCGAGCACCTCGCGCGGCACCTGGTCCGAAACGAACGCCTCGCCGATGCGCTTGAGCAGTACAAAGCGGATGCGGCCGCCTTCGACCTTCTTGTCGTGGCCCATCAGCTCGAGGTAGCGTTCCAGACCGAGGTCAGGCGCTTTGGCGGGCAGTCCCGCGGCCGCCACGATGGCGCTCACTCGCGACGCATCGCCGATCGCGATCAAACCAAGCCGCTGCGACAGCTTAGCCGCCAGCACCATGCCGGCTGCAACCGCTTCGCCGTGCAGCCATGAGCCGAATCCCAGCCCGGCTTCGATGGCATGGCCGAAGGTGTGGCCGAAGTTGAGCAACGCGCGGACCCCGCTCTCGCGCTCATCGAGCGCCACGATCTCAGCCTTGTTGGCGCAGGATCGCTCGATCGCGTACGCGAGCGCTTGGGCCTCGCGCTTGACGAGCCGTGCCACGTTCTCTTCCAACCACTCGAAGAACTGCCGGTCGCGGATGAGCCCGTACTTGACCACTTCCGCAATACCGGCTGCCAGCTCACGCGCGGGCAGGGTGGCAAGGGTGTCGGTGTCGGTGATGACGGCGAGCGGCTGGTGGAAAGCACCGATCATGTTCTTGCCCAACGGGTGGTTGATCGCGGTCT
This sequence comes from Betaproteobacteria bacterium, assembly GCA_023266245.1. Taxonomy (GTDB): domain Bacteria; phylum Pseudomonadota; class Gammaproteobacteria; order Burkholderiales; family SG8-41; genus SG8-41. Next base: position 11,795 of record JAHFRO010000026.1, read on the forward strand.
TGCCGCCGACCGCCGAGTCGACCTGCGACAGCAGTGTGGTCGGCACCTGGATGAAGGGCACGCCGCGCTGGTAGACCGCCGCGGCGAAGCCGGCGAGATCGCCGATCACTCCGCCTCCCAGGGCGATCAAAGCGGTCTTGCGCTCGCAGCGGCTCTCGAGCAGCGCGTCGAAGATGCGGTTGAGCGTTTCCCAGTTCTTGTGCGCTTCGCCGTCCGGCAGCGTGATCGGCACCACCGCCACACCGCGCGCCTCCAGCGCGCGCCGCAGCGGCGCGAGGTAGAGCGAAGCGATCGTGGCGTTGGTAACGATAGCGACTTTCTTTTGCGGCAACTGGGTTGCGATCAGCTCGGCGCGCGCGAGCAGCCCCGCGCCGATGTGTATCGGGTAGCTGCGTTCTCCCAGCGCCACGGTCAATGTCTGCATCGATGACAAGATCCCACCCGGTCGTTTGCCGTCATCCGGTGCGCAGCGGGGTATCCTCGCGCGCGCCGGTACCGGCCTTGAACTGCAAAATCTTGTGTTCCAACTTGTGCGCGAGGGTGCCCAGGCTCTGGCTGCCGGTATCTACGATGATATCAGCGATTTCGCGATAGAGCGGATCGCGCTCGGCAAACAATTGTTCGAGTTTGGCGTAAGGATCCGTGATCCTGAGCAGCGGCCGGTTCTTGTCGTGTCGCGTGCGGCGCCACAGGTCGGCGGTTGCAGCGCGCAGGTAGACCACGATCCCATTGTCGGCAAGGAGCTTGCGGTTTGCGGCGGGGAGCACCGCGCCGCCGCCGGTGGCAAGCACGACGTTCTCGCGGCTTACCAGTTCGGCCAGCATCTTGGCCTCGCGCGCGCGGAAGCCGGCCTCGCCCTCGATCTCGAAGATCACCGGGATCTTCACGCCGGTCGCGCGCTCGATTTCCTGGTCACAGTCGTAGAACTCTTTGCCGAGGCGCCTGGCGAGCAGCTTCCCCACCGAGGTCTTGCCCGCCCCCATCAGCCCCACCAGGAAGATGTTCTCCGGGATGGGGTCGTGTACCGGCTGCTGTTGCCCGCTCTCGTCCATGGGGCGATTCTAGCGGAACGGCGCGGCGCCGCGTAATCGCCGCCGTTGCGGCCTCAAACGGGCAATAAAAAAGGCGGCCGTATCGGCCGCCTTTTCCCGGACCTGCCAGCGCTTACTAGCGCAGCGTCAGGCTGTCCTTGATGATCTTCGGCGTGATGAAGATCAGGAGCTCCCGCCGGTCATCCAGCTTCAGATTCTGCTTGAACAGGAATCCAATGTAGGGCAGGTCGCCCAACACCGGCACCTTGTTGGTGGAGGAGCGCTCCTCCTGCGTGTAGATGCCGCCGATCACCACCGTCCCGCCATTCGCCACCAGCACTTCGGTCACGATCTGCTTGGTGTCGATAGACGGCCCGGCCAGCGTGGGCGTCCCAACGCTGTCCTTGTGAACGTTGACGTTCATGATCACGTTGTCGTCGGGCGTGATCTGCGGCTTGACCTTCAGCGAGAGCGTCGCCTTCTTGAACGACACGCTGGTCGCGCCGCTCGAGGTCGCCTGCTGATACGGGATTTCCGTGCCCTGCTCGATGGTCGCCTCGACCTGATCGGCGGTGATCACACGCGGGCTGGAGATGATCTTGCCCTTGTTGTCGGCTTGCAACGCCGAGAGCTCGAGGTTGAGGAACTTCGTGCCCCTGTCGTTGAACAGCAGCAGCGAGAACACGCCCGTGTTTGCGCCGCCGATGCCCGGTGCCGGCAGGTTCACAGAAAGGGTGTCGCTTGGGAAGATTGGGGTGGTGACGGTCTGGCCGCCGTGGAAGCCCGTATCCTCCAACCTGCCGCCCACCGTAAAGCGCACTGGGCCACCTGGGGCGGAACCGACAACAGAGCCCCTGCCCGTCAGGTCGTGGTGGCCGAGCCTCACGCCGAGGTTGCGGCTGAAGCTGTCGGTCGCCTCCACGATGCGCGACTCGATCATCACTTGCCGCACCGGCACATCCACCTTGCGGATGAGACTGCGCACTTCCTCCAGGCGCGAGCTCGTATCCTGCACGAAGATCGTGTTGGTGCGTGGGTCGATCACCGCGCTGCCGCGCTTGGAGAGGATGCGCTGCTTGTCGTCGGTCAGCAGCTTCTGGAATGCATCCGCTTTCTGGTAGTTCAACTGGAAACTCTCGGTGCGGGTGGGCTCCAGGTCCGCAATCTGCTGTTTTGCCTCGAGCGCAAGCTTCTCGCGCGTGGCGAGTTCGTCACGCGGCGCAATCCACACCACGTTGCCGGCCTTGCGCATGTCGAGGCCCTTGCTCTGCAGGATGATGTCGAGGGCCTGGTCCCATGGCACGTCCTTGAGCCTGAGCGTCAAGTTGCCGCTTACCGTATCGCTGGTGATGATGTTAAGCCCGGTGAAATCGGCGATGACCTGCAGCACCGCCCGCACCTCCACGTTCTGGAAGTTGAGCGAGAGTTTCTCGCCGGTGTAGCCCGGACGCACCAGACGGCTCGGGTCCTCAACCACCTGCTTGACTTCGACGATGAAACGGGTGTCGGTCTGGAAAGCCGTGTGCTCCCAGTTTCCGCGCGGCTCGATCACCACCCGCGCGTTGCCACCCTGCGTGTAGGCATCGATGGTCTGCACCGGCGTGCCGAAGTCGGTCACGTCCAGACGCCGCTCCAGATTCCTGGGCAGCGCGGTGTTGACGAAGTCGATGACGATCGACCTGCCCTGCTGCCTGACGTCGATGCCGACCGCGCTGTCGGAGAGATCCACCACGATGCGGCCCTCGCCGGCGCCCCCGCGGCGGAAATCGATGTCGCGCAACGTATGCCGTTGGTCTCCCGGCTTTGCCTCAGCGAAATGCGTGATAACGCCGGCGGGACTCTCGGCGGCCGCTGTGCCCTGCAGCGTGATCAGCAATGCCCGCCCGTCGATCTGGGTGTCGTAGTTCAGGGCGCGGGTGAGGTTGAGCACCAGCCGCGTGCGATCGCCTGCCTGCACCACATTAATGCTGCGCAGGTCGCTTTCACCGACCTCCTGCGTGGTGCGACCGAGCGCGCTGGTGGTGTTGGGGAAATCAAACGCGATGCGCGGCGGGTTGTTGATGGTGAACCCGGCGGGCGGGTTGGCCGGCGCCTGCTTCAGCGTGACTTTGATGACCACCTTGCCGCCGGCTTGTGGCGAGACGTTGATCGCCTCGATGCTGTTCGCCTGAGCGTGGGCGGTTAGGCTCGCAGCTGCGAGCAGCAGCGCCAGCACGGCGTGCAGAAATGGCGAAATCAGGTTAGCGTGTAGTTTCATTTTCTGGCCTCCTGTTCATCCTGCAGCAGCAGCGTTCGTTCTTCCTCTTTCCAATCGCCGCCGCTGTCCTGAACCAGTTCTTTCAATTTGATCGTGGATTCCGATATGTCGGTGATCCGTCCGAAGCTCTGCCCGATGAAATTGCCGGATTTGACCCGAAACAGGTTGTTGTCCGGGGTCTTCACCAGCGCGAAGATGTCCTTCTTCTGCTGCAACGTACCCACCATCTTGAGGTTTTCCAGTGGATATGCCTCGAGCGGCTCCTTGCGCCGGTTGGGATCGGGCGGCTGGATGCCACCGGCGATCCTGGTGGGCTTGGGCGGCTCGATCTTGCGCGGCTTGAACGGGTCGGTGAGGTCGAACGCCTCGTAGTTGAACGCCTCGTACGGCCTGGCTTCCGGCAGCGGCGGAATACGGCCGCGCGGCAGGTTGTCCGAGTCCTTGACGAACTGCCGCAGATCCGAGTGCTGTTCGCCGCTGCACGCCGCGAGCGCGAAACACGAAAGCGCGATGGCGATGGCTCTGTGCATCATTTCTTTCCACCCTTGGCTACAGTGGCGGTTTTGCGCTGTGCCGCAATTTCCTCTTCGTCGAGATAACGGAAAGTCTTGGCCGTCGCGTCGAGAACCAGGCCTTCTTTGGCGCTGGTGAGCGCGATGTCGTTCAGCGTAACTATGCGCGAGAGCTTCCCGACATCGCTCGCAAAAGCGCCGAGGTCGTGGTAGCTGCCGGTAATCTTGATCGTGATCGGCAGCTCCGCGTAAAAGTCGCGCAGGGTTTCGGAGGTCGCGGGCTTGAACAACTCGAACTGCAGCCCTCGCCCCAGGCCCGCTTGGTTGATGTCGGTGAGCAAAGCGTCCATCTCGGACTTGCCCGGCAGCTGCTTGAGTAGCGCCCCGAACTGTTTCTCGATGTCCTCCAGCTGCTTGCGGTAGGCCGGCAGGTCGATCGCCTGCTTCTTTTTGTCAAGATAGGCGGTACGCAACTGCCCTTCCTTCTGTTTCTCGGTACCGATCTGCTCAAGCTGGTTCTGCCAGTCGAACCAGTAGCTCGCGAATACCAGCAGTATCAGCGTGATCAGCAGCACGCCGAGCTTGGGCAGTATCGGCCAGTTGCCGATCTTCTTCGGGTCGAGTCGTCTCAGATCGTCAAGTGTCATGGCACCTCACCCTTTGGCCGCCGGTCGCGCCGCCGGTTTCTTCTTTTCTTCTTCGGTTTTGGCGCGCGTGATGTTGATGTTCATGGTGAATTCGTTGATGCGCTGACTGCCCAGTTGCACCGCCTTGATCTCGACCAGACCGGGGCTCTCGAGGTAGTGCGAGGACTCGAGGTTGCGCATCAGTGTGGACACCCGCGCCTGGGACTGGGTGTAGCCGGTAATGGTGACCTTGTTGCCGGTCTGCTTGATGCCTTTCAGGTAAACGCCGTCAGGCAACTGTCTCACCAGCTGATCAAGCAGGTGCACCACCTCGGCGCGATTGCCCTGCAGGGTTTCGACCACCTTCTTGCGCGCGAGCAATGACGCAGTCTGCTCTTTAAGTTTCTTGATTTCCTCGATCTGCTTGTCGAGCTTGGCAATCTCTTCCTCGAGATACTTGTTGCGGCTCTGTTGTTCGTCGTACTGCTCGCTGAGATAGGTGTGAACAGAGAACCAGGCCGCGGCGCCGATTACAACCACGCCGCCCAGCATGACGAAGAACTGCTGCAGTTGCTGCTTGCGCCGGAGTTCGCGATGCGGCAGCAGATTGATGCGGATCATGGATCGAACCTCCGCATGGCGAGCCCGCATGCCACCATCAGCGAGGGCGCGTCCTGCGTCAGATTCCTGGGTCGGATCTTTGAGGAAAGCGCCATGTTGGCGAACGGGTTGGCGATGATGGTGTTGACCTGGACGCGCTTGGCCACGGCTTCATCCGCGCCGGTGATCGCGGCGCTGCCGCCCGACAACACGATGTGATTGACCTGGTTGTGCTGCGTCGAGGTGAAGAAGAACTGCAGCGCGCGCGCCACCTCCAAGCCCATCATGTCCATGAACGGCTGCAGCACTTCGGACTCGTAGTTCTCCGGCAGCCCACCGGCGCGCTTGGCAGCCTCGGCCTCCTCGGACGAGAGCCCGAAGCGGTTCTGAATCTCCTGGGTCAGATGGTTGCCGCCGAACGGCTGCTCGCGTATGTAGATCGACTGGTCGTTGCGCAGCACGTTGACCGCCATTATGGAGGCGCCGACATCCACGATCGCGATGTTCTGGTCCTTGCCTTTCTCGGGGAACTGGCTTTCGATCAGCTCGAACGCGGTCTGTGAGGCGAAGAGGTCCACGTCCATCACCGCTGCCTTGAGCCCCGCTGCCTCGGCCACGGCCACCCGGTCTATGATCTTCTCCTTGCGCGAGGCGGCGATCAACACCTCGATGTCTTCCGGGCTGTTGGGCGCGGGTCCCAGCACTTGGAAATCGAGGTTGACCTCGTCGAGCGAAAATGGAATGTACTGGTTGGCCTCGGTTTCGACCTGCAGCTCGAGGTCCTCCTCACTCTGGCCGGCCGGCACCAGGATCTTCTTGCTGATGACGGCCGCATTGGGAAGCGCGAGGGCAAGATTCTTGATGTTGCTGCCGAGCCGCTTGTGGCAGCGTTTGAGCGCATCACTCACCGCGTCGAGGTTGTTGATATTGCCCTCCACCACCGAATCCTTGGGCAGCGGCTCGATCGCGTAACGCTCGACCCGGTACAGGCCTTTGCCCGCCTCCGCGATCTCCACCATCTTGATCGCTGACGAGCTGATGTCGGTACCGATCAGCGGCGGCATATTGGCCTTGAACAGCGCCTCAAGCACGTCAAGGCTGAAGCTGAATTTCCCTTTAAGCATAGGTTAATGGGGACAAAATCCCATAGTTTACTTTAAATGCTAGCAGCAACTATTTTGCGTGTAAAGCGTTTTGCGTGTAAAGCGTTATATTGTCGTTTCTTTCTTTTGCGCGGAACCCCGCCTATAATCAGATTCACTAAATATAGCTTACCTTGCGGCAACTTATCGTGCTGTGCCGCGTTTCACACTCTAAGCCAATGCCTGCGCGTCTGTTGCAAAAATACAACGTATCAAATCTAAGGCATTGATTCGATGTCTGTTCGTTGGTGGGCTTTCCCTCTGCTATTACTGGTTTCCAGCGCCCTGGCGGCGGTGATGCTGGTGGCGTTTGCTGCCGCCATCGTTTATCCCACCCTGCCTTCGCTGGAAGTGCTCACAGACTACCGGCCCAAGATTCCTTTGAGGGTGTACAGCGCCGACGGCAGGCTGATCGGCGAATTCGGGGAAGAACGGCGCGCGGTGGTGAGCATCAAGGACGTACCCCAGCCGATGATCGAGGCCATCCTTGCTGCGGAAGACGAGCGCTTCTACCAGCACAGCGGTGTGGACTATGTGGGTGTGGCGCGCGCGGCAATCTCCAACTTCATTTCCGGCGGAGTACGTCAGGGAGCGTCCACCATCACCATGCAGGTTGCTCGTAACTTCTTCTTATCAAAAGAAAAAACCTTGACCCGCAAGTTCAACGAGATGCTTCTGGCATTCAAGATCGAGGCCAACCTCTCCAAGGACCAGATTCTCGAGCTGTATCTCAACCAGATCTACCTCGGCCAGCGCGCCTACGGTTTTGCGGCGGCGGCGCAGATCTACTTCGGCAAACGGCTCGCCGAGCTGGGTCTCGCCGAGTCCGCGATGCTCGCGGGGCTGCCGAAGGCGCCTTCGCGCTATAACCCGATAGCGAATCCCAAGCGCGCGAAGCTCAGGCAGCAGTACGTGCTGCGCCGCATGCGTGAGCTGCAGCTCATCTCGGAGGAGGAGTTCACCGCCGCTGACCAGCAGCAGCTCTTGGTGAAAAAAGAGATCAACGAGTTCCCGGTGCACGCCGAGTATTTTGCGGAGATGGTGCGCCAGCTGCTCTACGAGCGCTATCAGGATGACGCCTACGCCAAGGGCATCCGCGTCTACACCACCCTGCTTACCTCGCACCAGGAGGCGGCGTACGCGGCGCAGCGCCGCGGCGCGCAGGAGTACGACCGGCGTCACGGCTACCGCGGGCCGGAAGGCTACGCTGACCTGCCCGCCAAGCTGACTGACGAAGCGCTGGAAGATGCGCTGCAGGAGACTGCCGACAGCGACGACCTCTACGCTGCGGTCGTGGTCGAAGCCGGCCCCAAACGGGTCAAGGCGTATCGCAAAGGCGGCGAGTGGGTGGAAATCGGCGAAGAGGGGCTCAAGTTCGCGAGCCGCATGCTCGGTGACAAGGTCAATCCCGGCCAGCGCATCCGCCGCGGTGCCGTCATCCGGGTGCAGAAGGACGAGAAAGAGCGCTGGCAGATTACACAGCTGCCCGCGGTCGAAGCATCGCTTGTTTCGATGGACCCGCGCGATGGCGCGATACGCGCGCTGGTCGGCGGCTTCGATTTCGGCCGCAACCAGTACAACCATGTCACTCAGGCGCTCAGGCAGCCGGGATCGAGCTTCAAACCCTTCATCTATTCCGCGGCGCTCGAGAAAGGCTTCACACCGGCCACCATCATTAACGATGCGCCGCTCATGTTCACGGCGGCACAGACCGGCTCGGAGCCGTGGGAACCGAAGAACTTTGACGGCAAGTTCGAAGGACCGATGCGCCTGCGCACGGGGCTGGTAAAGTCCAAGAATCTGGTGTCGGTGCGCATTCTGCAGGCGATCTCCCCGCAGTACGCGCAGGACTACGTCGCGCGCTTCGGCTTCGATCCCAAGCTTCATCCGCCGTATCTCACGATGGCACTCGGTGCCGGCAATGTGACGCCGCTGCAAATGATCGCTGCCTACGCCATCTTCGCCAACGGCGGCTACCGCATCGCGCCGTATTTCATCGAACGCGTGGAGGACGCGCGCGGTAACGTGTTGCTGGAGGCGAAACCGATCGCAGCGGGCGCCGGCGCCGAGCGCGTGATTGATGCGCGCAATGCCTTCATCATGACCAACATCATGCGCGATGTGGTGCGCATGGGTACCGGCGCGCGCGCCATGAAGCTCGGGCGCACCGACCTCGCCGGCAAGACCGGCACCACCAACGAATTCGTGGATGCATGGTTTTGCGGCTTTAACAGCGAGCTGGTAGCGGTGGCGTGGATCGGTTTCGACACACCGCAAACGCTCGGTCGCAACGAAACCGGCGCGCAGGCCGCGCTGCCCATCTGGATGGGCTATATGGGTGTGGCGTTGAAGGGGACGCCGGAGCAGCCGCAGGTGCCGCCGGACGGAGTGGTCGCGATGCGCGTCAATCCGGATACGGGTCTGCGCGTTGCCGATGCCCAGGGAGGCGTCGTCGATTATTTCTACCAGGAATTTTTGCCGCCCGAGCACGAGACGCTGATCGGTGGCGTGATGGGCGGCGACCGCCCGCCGGAGGAAGTGCGCAACCAGCTGTTCTAAGAGACTATAACACGGTGAAACGCATGCTGCGCTGGCACGATTTTGGCTCAGGGCGCGAAGCGAGGCACGCCGCTTAGTCATTCCTAAGCAGGTGACTCGCGACAAAGCCATGGGCCAAAATTCGCGCCAGCCCTTAAGGGTTGCGGCCAAAATCGGCGCTGGCTTTGTCGGACGACTTGCCCATATTCCCGATATGGCCTATGTCGCCCTTCGCGCCACCCCCAATTTTGGCTCGCAACGCACCCGTGTTTCACCGTGTTATAGGCTCTAAGCCTATGGCGAAGGATACGGGGCGCAACGACGCGCGCGGCCGCATCGCGCATCTCGCGGCGCGGCTGATGGCTGAAGACGGCATCGAGGACTACGCGCTCGCCAAGCGCAAGGCGGCGCGCCAGGCCGGCATGCCGGAGACGCGTGCGCTGCCGACCAACGAAGAGATCGACGCCGCGCTGAAGCTTTATCAGCAGATCTATCACCAGGAAGAGCACCGTGACCGGCTGCGCGCGCTGCGCGAGAAGGCGGTGCGGGCGATGCGCGAGCTCGCACAGTTCAATCCCTATCTCACGGGGTCGGTGCTGAACGGCAATGCCGGTAAATATGCCGACATCAACCTCCAGCTTTTCACCGATAGCGTGAAAGCGGTGGAACTCTATCTCATTGACCGCCAGATCCCGTACCAGGCGGCACAG
>JAHFRO010000026.1:21310-28100 GCA_023266245.1 Betaproteobacteria bacterium
GTCGGTGCTGAACGGCAATGCCGGTAAATATGCCGACATCAACCTCCAGCTTTTCACCGATAGCGTGAAAGCGGTGGAACTCTATCTCATTGACCGCCAGATCCCGTACCAGGCGGCACAGGGCCGGCTTTATTCAGGAGAGGAGTTACGCACGGTGCCGGTATTCACCGTCAACGACGACGGCATCGAGATCGAAATCACCGTGCTCTCGACGCGCGACCTGCGCGTGCCGCTCAAGACCCGCCTTGAAGGCAGGGCGATCGAGCGCGCCAAGCTGCACGCGGTCGAGCAGTTGTTGGCGCAGACTTGATCGCGAACGGCGACGCATTGCCCGGCCACGCGACAGCGATGCTCGACCGCGCGCGCTTCCCGCTCCACGCTCGCTCACAGCCTCTGCAACGACTTCGCGGGTTGAATGCCGCGTCGTGTCGGCCGTCTGCGCCCCGTTCTGCACCACGCTGCGCGAGACCGAGAACGGGGCGCCCCGCTGCTCCGTGTCCGGCGCGCCGGTCTCAGCGCATCTCTTTCAACCAGCCGGCGACTTCGAAAGCGTAGTAGGTAAGGATGCCGTCGGCGCCGGCGCGCCTGAAGGCGGTGAGCACTTCCATCACGCACGCGCGCTCGTCGAGCCAGCCGCGCGCGGCGGCGGCCTTCAGCATGGAGTATTCGCCGCTTACGTGATAGACGAAGGTGGGCGCCTTGAACTCGTCCTTCACGCGGCGCACGATGTCGAGGTAGGGCAGCCCCGGCTTCACCATCACCATGTCGGCGCCTTCCGCGAGGTCCAGCCCTACTTCCCACAGCGCCTCGTCGCTGTTCGCGTAATCCATCTGGTAGGTGTACTTGTTGCCACGCCCCAGGGGCTTCGCCGAGCCCACCGCGTCACGGAACGGCCCGTAGAAGCCCGAAGCGTACTTGGCGGAGTAGGCTAGGATGCGGGTGTGGATGAACTTGTGCTTGTCAAGGGCGGCGCGGATGGCACCGACCCGTCCGTCCATCATGTCGGAAGGCGCCACCACATCCACGCCGGCGGCGGCGCAGGTGAGCGCCTGCTTTTCCAGCATCCCGATGGTCTCGTCGTTGAGCACGTAACCTGTGCTGTCGATCACTCCGTCCTGCCCGTGGGTCGTATAAGGATCAAGCGCGGCATCGGTGACCACGCCCAATTCCGGAAGGCGCTTCTTCACCGCCGCCACCGCGCGCGGCACCAGCCCCTTCGGGTTCGCCGCCTCGCGCCCGTCCGCGGTTTTCAGTTCCTTCGCGACCATCGGAAAGATCGCGATGGCAGGCAGCCCCAGCTTGAAACACTGCTCGGCGTGCGGCAGCAGTTTGTCTAGGGTGTAGCGTCGGATCCCCGGCATGGAAGAAACGGGCTCAGCTCGATTTTTGCCCTCGATCACGAACACCGGGTAGATGAGGTCGTCGGTGGTCAGCCGGTGCTCGCGCATCAGGCGGCGCGAGAACGGGTCGCGCCGCATACGTCGCATGCGCCGCCGCGGAAATTCGCCGAGAGGAGGCATGGTTTTAACCTAATGAAAAAACGCCGAATTTTAGCAGGCCGGGAAGGGAACTATTGGCAATTATAGTCGTCCTAAACGGTAGACGATGTTTAATCGTCTCCCGCTTCTCCTCCCTGAGCGGGCGCCTTAATCCTAATTAAGGCTTTCGCCCCCGGTTTTACTCCCCTTTAACCGGGGGTTTTTTATTGCATCCAGCCGCTGATCACCTTTTGCGCCGCGACCACGCCGTCGCGCGTCGTGCTCGAAAAGGGCTGCAAGGATATTTCGGAATAATCACGGCGCAGGGCGTCTTCTGCCCGCTTGAGCGCGAGCGCGGCCTGGAAGCGAGAGAGCCTTGTCCGCTGCGTTGATCGCACTCGACTTGCCGGCGTTGGAACGCCCGGCAAATGCGACTTCGACGCCGCGATCGGCCGGAAGATCGTGCGGATGGTGGACGGTGCGGAACCACTCGGGGTGCGCGAAAAGTGACATAGGTTCTTGTTATCGCACCCGAAACTGGCGTGCGAGCAGGGGCTTACTATACAATACGCGCTCCGTCCGATAACTCGCAGCAAACAAAGGAACTCGCATGAACTTCCGCTGGCCCGCGACGCTGATCGCCGGCGTACTCGCTGCCTCGGCTGCTTACGCCCAAACCCTCCCGAAGGCAGACCCGTCGAAGGCACAGCAGATCGTCACTCAAGTGTGCGCCGCCTGTCACGCTACGGATGGCAACAGCACCCAGGCCGCAAACCCCGTCCTCGCCGGCCAGCACGCCGAGTACACGCTGAAGCAGCTCATGAACTTCAAACCGCAGGGCGGCAAGCCGGCCGTGCGGCCGCACGCCATGATGGCCGGTATGGTGGCCAACCTTGCGGCAGACGACATGCGCAATCTGGCGGCCTATTTTGAGAGCCAGAAACCCAAGCCGCGCGCTGCGCGCGATGCGGAGCTGGTCAAGCTCGGACAGGCGATCTACCGCGGCGGCATGCTGTCCAGGGGGGTGGCAGCCTGTTCCTCGTGCCATGGCCCGAACGGCGCGGGCGTGCCGGCGCAGTTTCCGCGGCTCGCCGGACAGTACGCCGAGTACACCGCCGCCCAACTCAAGGCGTTCCGCTCCGGCGAGCGCGCCAACGATCCCAACCGCATGATGCGCGCGGTGGCCGAGAAGCTCTCCGACAAGGAGATCGCGGCGGTCGCTGAATACATCTCCGGCCTGCGCTGAAAGGAGGGATCATTGTCGGTGCGTGATGAGGGCGAGCCCGATTTCAAGGCGCCGCCTCTAAGCTGCGATTGCCACTTCCACGTGTTCGGCCCGGCCGGACGCTACCCCTACGGCTCCGACCTGCGCTACCCGCCGCCTCTGGCGCCGCTGGCCGACTTCCTCGCGCTGGCGCGCCGCCTCGGCATGGAGCGCTTCGTGTTCGTGCAGCCGAGCGCCTATGGCCGGGACCATGCCTGCCTGCTCGACGCCATGCGCGAGGTCGGGGCGAAATGCCGCGGGATCGTCGATGTTGACGAGAACGTCCCCGACGCCGAGCTCGAGCGCCTGCATGCGGCGAGGGTGCGCGGCGTGCGCATCAACGTGTCTCCGGTCAAACCGCCGGAAGCAGGCTTCGCGGCAACGCTGCTGCCGCGTATCGAGCGCCTGCACGCGCGCTGCGCCGAGATCGGCTGGCAGCTGGACTTCCTGTTGCCGGGATGGTTGACCGGCGAGCTGATGGGCACCCTCGCGAAGCTGAAGGTCGATTTCACGATCGCCCATATGGGCATGTTCCTGGCATGCGACGGGGTCAAGCAGCCGGGCTTCCGGCAGCTGCTCGACCTCCTGCGTTACGGCGAGGAGCGCTGCTGGGTCAAGCTGACCGGCGTATACCGCCTATCGGTCGCCCCCGGCTTCGCCGATGCGACGCCGATGGCGCAAGCGCTGATCGAGGCGGCCCCTGATCGGATCATCTGGGGCAGCGACTACCCGCATCTCTCGTTCGCCGACAAGGTGGGTTCGGTCGAGCTGTTCAACCTGCTCGGCCGGTGGGCGCCGGATGACGCGATCCGGCGCAAGATTCTGGTTGACAACCCGCAACAACTGTTCGAATTCTGAAACGCGTCCGACCTAACTCAGCTTTCCGAACACCTTTTTCGCGGCGCTCAGGGTCTTCTCTATCTCCGCCGCGCCGTGCGCGCTCGAGACGAACCCCGCTTCGTACGCCGACGGGGCAAAATAAACACCCTCGGCCAGCATGGCGTGAAAGAAGCGGTTGAACGCTTCCTTGTCACACTGCATGACTTCGGCGTAGCTCGTGGGTGGCGTGTCACGGAAGTAGAGGCCGAACATGCCGCCGACGCTCTGCGCGGAGAACGGGATGCCGTGCTCCCGCGCTGCGCCGGTCAGGCCTGCGCAGAGTGAGCGGGCGGTTGCGGCAAGCTGGTCGAAGAAGCCCGGCGCCTGGATGAGCTTCAGCGTCGCCAATCCTGCTGCGACCGTGACCGGATTGCCGGAGAGCGTGCCTGCCTGATAGACGGGACCGAGCGGCGCGATCGCCTGCAGGATGTCGCGGCGCCCGCCGAAGGCGCCGACCGGCATGCCGCCGCCGATCACCTTGCCGAGCGTGGTGAGGTCGGGCTGGATGCCGTAGAGCGCTTGCGCGCCGCCGAGCGCGACGCGAAAGCCGGTCATCACTTCGTCGAAGATCAGCACCGCACCGTGCTTCGTACAAAGCCTGCGCAGCGTTTCAAGAAAGCCCGGGCGCGGCGCCACCAGATTCATGTTGCCTGCGACCGGCTCGACGATGACCGCGGCGATCTCGGCTCCCTCGCGATCGAAGGTTTTCTCCAGCGCGATCTCATTGTTGTATTCGAGCACAATGGTGTGCGCCGCGGTTTCCGCGGGCACGCCCGCCGAGCTCGGCTGGCCGAAGGTGAGCGCGCCCGATCCCGCTTTGACGAGCAGCGCATCGGCGTGGCCGTGATAACAGCCTTCAAACTTGACGATCTTGGCGCGGCCGGTGTGACCGCGCGCAAGCCGGATCGCGCTCATCGTCGCTTCGGTCCCCGAGCTGACCAGTCGCACCTGCTCGAGCGAGGGTACCAGCCTGCACAAGAGTTCCGCCATCTCGACTTCCTGCTCGGTCGGCGCGCCGAAGGACAGGCCCCGCTCGGCGGCCTGCTGCACCGCTTTCACCACCTCGGGATGGGTGTGGCCGAGGATGAGCGGTCCCCAGGAGCCGACATAGTCTATGTAGGCCTTCCCGTCGGCGTCCCACACCTGCGCGCCCCTGCCGCGCTGGATGAAGGGGGGAGTCCCGCCGACCGAACGGTACGCCCGCACCGGCGAGTTGACACCCGCGGGAATGAAGAGCTGCGCGTGCTGGAACAGTTTCTGGCTGCGTTTCATGTGCTAGTGCTTCGCAAAGAGTTCGCTGAATTGCTTTGCCGCGGCGCGGATGTCGGGCGCAGCAAAAAGCGCCGAGACCACTGCCACGCCATCGGCGCCGGCTGCGATCAGTTGCGGCGCATTATCGAGCGTGATGCCGCCGATGGCCACCACCGGCAGAGAAAGTCGCGGCCTGGCCTCACGCAGCAGCGTAAGCGGCGCAGGCACCGCCCCCGGTTTCACGCTGGAGGGGAAGAAGCTGCCGAACGCGATATAGCTCGCGCCGATACGGGCGGCGTTGAGCGCGCTGTCGAGCTGGTTGTAACAGGAGGCGCCGAGGATTTTGTCCGGGCCGAGCCTGGCGCGCGCTTCGGCAAGCGAACCGTCCTCGCCTCCCAGGTGCAGGCCGTCCGCATCCAGCGCAAGCGCAAGATCGAGGTGATCGTTGATGATGAACGGAACAGCGTGCTCCCGGCACAGCATAAGCAGCGCGCGCGCCTGGACCAGCCTGAGCGCCGCACTCGCGATCTTGTTGCGGTACTGCAGCAGGCTTGCGCCGCCGGCCAGCGCCGCCTCGACCTTGACGAGCAGCTCGGATGTGTCGGCGATGTCGGGCGTAACCGCGTAGAGGCCGGAGATCTTACTCTTCACTCCTCACGCCTCACTCCTCACCGCGGCTGCCGCCGTCATCGGCCTGCTCATCCTCGCGCGCCCAGAACAGGCGATCCGGGATGTGCTGGCCCATGCCGGGGCGGAACGCCGCTTTCAGCGTCTGCCAGGTGTATTCCTGCGCGTCCTTCACCGCGTCGCTGATCTCCAGCCCGTTGGCGATGGTGGCGGCGATGGCGGATGCGAGCGTGCAGCCCGAGCCGTGATACGAGCCCGGCAGCCGCTGCCAGGCGTCGCTGCGCACCACGCCGTTCTGGCTGTAGAGGGTGTTCACGACCTGCGGTGTGTTCTCGTGGGTGCCGGTGATGAGCACATACTCGCAGCCTGAGGCGATCAGCCGCCGCGCGCACTCGGCGAGATCGGGGCTGTCGCTCTCGTCGGAATCGTCGGCCGCCAGCCGCCGCGCTTCCAGGCTGTTGGGCGTGAGTATGGTGGTCTGCGGGATGAGCAGCTCTCTCAGCGCGTTCACCACCTCTTCGTTGACGAGCTCGTCGCCGCGGCCCGAGGCGAGCACCGGATCGAGCACCAGCGGCACCTCCGGATAATCGGATACCACTTCCGCAATCGCGGCGATCTGCTCCACATTTCCCAGCAGGCCGATCTTGAACGCGGCGACCGGCATGTCCTCCAGCACGCAGCGCGCCTGATCGGCGACCCACTCGGCGTCGATCGCGGAGACATCGTCCACGCCCATCGTGTCCTGAATGGTGACCGCGGTTATCACGGAGAGCGGATGGCAACCCATGCTGGAGAGCGTCATGATGTCGGCCTGCAGTCCCGCCCCGCCGCTCGGATCGGTCGCGGCGAACACCAGAACGATGGGCGGGAGATCGGGCATGCGTAGGGGATTCTCGGCGCCCGCGCGGTTGGTCGCGGACGGAGTGATTCGCTAAAATTCGATTTTAGCTTAAAACGGACGCTGGCATGACCACTGCCGACACCCAGGTTTACAAGACTTACATGTGCCTGATCTGCGGCTTCATCTACGACGAGGCCGCGGGGTTGCCGGATGAGGGCCTCGCGCCGGGCACCAAGTGGGAGGACATACCGATGAACTGGACTTGTCCTGAATGCGGCGCCCGCAAGGAAGATTTCGAGATGGTTGAGATATGAGAATCCTGCACACGATGATCCGCGTCGGCGACCTCGAGCGCTCGATCGACTTCTACACCCAGGTGCTCGGCATGAAGCTGCTGCGCAAGACGGATTATCCCGGCGGCCGCTTCACCAACGCCTTCGTCGGCTACGA
>JAHFRO010000085.1 GCA_023266245.1 Betaproteobacteria bacterium
GTGCGGAAAAACGCAGACTGCGCGGTTCCCTGGCCCAGCTCGAGGCGGAACGCGATAGCGAGGAACTGGAAGTTATCCGCCGCGCTCGCGGTGTCACGGGACGGATTTCTTTAATCTTGTGCCGGTCGCCAGCCGGCGCGCAACTGATTCGGAGGTTCACATGTTTCGCTTGATTGGTTTTGCGGCTTTCGCTCTTTTCGCGGTGCAAATCGGCGCGCTCACGGTGACGCCTGCGGCGGCCGCCGATAGACCCGTGATCACCGTATACAAGAGCCCCAGGTGCGGCTGCGGCGGCGCCTGGGTCGAGCATCTCAAAAAGAACGGCTTCGACGCGCGCGTCCACGAGGTTCCGGACGTAACGTCCTATCGGGCAAAGTTCGGTGTACCGGAAGCCCTGGGCTCGTGCCACACCGCCGTCGTGGGCGGCTACGCGATCGAGGGGCACGTGCCCTCCGCCGACATCAAGCGGCTGCTGCGCGAGCGTCCGAAGGCTCGGGGGAT
This sequence comes from Betaproteobacteria bacterium, assembly GCA_023266245.1. Lineage (GTDB taxonomy): Bacteria > Pseudomonadota > Gammaproteobacteria > Burkholderiales > SG8-41 > SG8-41. The sequence continues at coordinate 502 of JAHFRO010000085.1, forward strand.
TGCAGTTCCGGCAATGCCATTGGGCTCGCCAGGCATGCCCGAGCCTCGCAAGGACCCGTATGAAACGCTGCTTTTTGACGCGAGCGGCAAGTACGTCGTGTTCGAGCGGCATTGATCGGAAAGCGATAACGCCATGGAGGTCCAAATGTTCATCCGACGTAGTGCCATCTTCATTTCTGCCGCGCTATTCATGTCCGTGGCGTATCCGCAAGTCGTGATGCGCGACGCGGCGATATCCGGTCGCGATACCGTTGCACTGAAAGAGCTTGTTTCCGAGGCCCTGAAGAACAACCCGGAGATCAAGGCCGCGCTCAATGAGAAGGAGGCGGCCCGCCAGCGCGTTTCGCCCGCGGGCGCGCTGGACGACCCGATGCTTGAAGCGGGGGTCATCAACGCCCCCTTGGCTTCCTCGACCTTCCGCCGCGAGGACATGACCATGAAGATGCTCGGGCTGTCGCAGAGGCTGCCCTATCCGGGCAAGCGCGCGCTGCGCCGCGAAGTCGCGGCGAAGGACGCGGAGTCGGTGGAGCAGGGCTACCGCGAAACGGTGAACCGCGTGGCGCGCGAGGTCAAGCTCGCCTATTACGACCTCGCCCTCGCCATCGAGAGCGCGCGGCTGATCAAGGACACCACGCTCGTGCTCGAGCAGTTCCTGCGCATCGCGGAAGGCCGCTACACCGTCGGGCAGGGCACGCAGGCCGACGTGCTCAAGGCGCAGACCCAGCTCGCGAAGATGTCGGAAGAGCTGCTGCGCATGGAGCGGGAGATCCCCGTCATGGAAGCGGAGCTTGTCAAGCTCCTCGGGCGTGCCGGCGCCGCCGCACCGATCGAGGCGCCGCTGCCGCAGTTGCAGGAGACGACTTTCGACCTCGGTTCGTTGCGGGAAACGGCGCTGCGGCAGCGGCCGCAGCTGCTCGCCCTGCGAACCCTGATCGACAAGGGCAGCGCCGCGATCGACCTTGCGCGCAAGGAGTACAACCCGGATTTCGACGTGCGGTTCTCTTATGGCCAGCGGGACAACATACCGGACGGGACGAAGCGCCCGGACATGGTGAGCCTGACGGTGGCGATCAACCTGCCGATCTGGGGCAAGGAGAAGATCGATCCGCGCATCGCGGAAGCCCACGCGATGCGCGATCAGGCGATGAGCATGTACCAGGCGCAGCAGAACGAGGTGTTCGCCAAGCTGCGCCAGCAGGCGGCGGTCGCCGAGCAGAGCCGCAGATCCGCCCACCTGTACGACACGGCGATCCTGCCGCAGGCCGCGCTCGCGGTCGAGTCCGCGCTCGCGGCGTACCGGGTCAGCCGCGTCGACCTGCTCACGCTGCTCGACAGCCAGATGAGCCTGTTCAACTTCGGGATCGGGCGCGCGGCGACCGTGGTGAACCTCAACAAGGCGCTGGCAGAGATAGAACTGCTCACTGGCGCGGCGCAATTTTGAGTTTGATACGCGAGAGAGGCAACAGATGAAACGCGCACTTTTTATCCTCATCGTCGGCGGCCTGATCGCCGCCTCGCTCGCCGCCGGGTACTGGTGGGGCGTGAGCAAGACAGCCCAAGCTCCTCAAACGGCAACAGGTCCGGTCGGAAGCGCTGCGACCGGCCGGATGGGGGAGAACGTCAAATCGGACGCCGCCGGCAAGAGCCGCGTCCTCTATTACAGAAACCCGATGGGTCTGGCGGACACCTCGCCGGCGCCGAAGAAGGATTCCATGGGGATGGACTACATCCCGGTTTACGAGGGCGAGGAGCCGCAGGGGCCGGAGGTCAAGATCAGCCTGGACCGGGTGCAGAAACTCGGCGTCAGAACGCAGGCCGCCGCGTTGCGCGATGTGTCGCACACCGTGCGCGCGCTGGGAACAATACAGGTGGACGAGCGCGCCCAGCGCACCGTCTCGCCCCGCTTCGAGGGGTGGATTGAGCGGCTGTACGTCAACGCCACTGGGGAGTTCGTGCGGCGGGGTCAGCCTCTCATGGAGATCTACAGCCCCGACCTCGTGGCCGCGCAGCAGGAATACCTCGTCGCAACGCGGGGCGTGGCCGCGCTGAAAGACGCCAGCCCCGAGATCCAGGCGAGCATGCGCAGCCTCGCCGAGGGCAGCCTTCAGCGCCTGCGCAACTGGGACATCGCAGAGGAGGAGCTGGCACGCTTGCGTGCAGAGGGCAAGCCGCGCAACGCGATCACGTTGCGCTCCCCGGCGGGCGGTGTGGTGCTCGAGAAACCTTCCGTGCAGGGCATGCGCTTCATGCCGGGCGAAGTCCTTTACAAGATTGCCGACCTGTCTTCGGTCTGGTTGCTTGCAGAGGTGTTCGAACAGGACCTCGGGATGGTTCGCAATGGGCAGGCGGCAAAGGTCCGGGTGAACGCTTATCCGGACAAGGTGTTCGAAGGAAAGGTCGCGTTCGTGTATCCCACCGTCACGGCCGAAACCCGCACCGCCAAGGTGCGCATTGAAATGCGCAACCCCGGGCAGCTTCTCAAGCCGGCGATGTATGCCAGCGTGGAGCTCATGGCGGAGCATGGCCGCGCGCAACGCCTGTCGGTGCCCGATTCCGCGGTGCTGGACAGCGGCACGCGCCAAATAGTGCTGGTGCGCCGCGGCGAAGGACTGTTCGAGCCGCGCGAGGTCAAGCTCGGCATGCGCGGAGACGGCTATGTCGAGGTGACGGAGGGGATCAAGGCTGGCGAGGAGATCGTCGTCAGCGCCAACTTTCTTATCGATGCCGAAAGCAACCTTAAGGCGGCGGTCGGGGGCTTCGGACATTCGGCGCACGACAGCCAGCCCAAGCCCGCGGCGCCGAAATCGCATGCCGCCGAGGGAACCGTCGAGAGCGTCGATGCCAAAGCCGGATCGGTCAGCATCGCCCATGGGCCGGTAGCGAGCCTCAAGTGGCTGGGCATGACGATGGAGTTCAAGGTCAAGGACCCCACGCTTCTGCAGGGAATGAAAGTGGGCGCGAAAATCAGCTTCGAGTTCGCCGAGCAGGCGCCCGGGGAGTGGGTGGTGGTTCGGGCCTCTCCGGTCGGGGGCGCGCCCGAAGCGCACAAGGGGCACTGACATGCTCGCGCGCATCATCGAGTGGTCGGTCCGCAATGTCTTCCTGGTGTTGCTGACCACGTTCTTCCTCGTCGCGGCGGGCATCTACGCGGTGATCAAGACGCCGCTGGACGCGATTCCCGACCTCTCGGACGTGCAGGTGATCATCTACACCGAGTACCCCGGCCAGGCGCCCCAGGTGGTGGAAGACCAGATCACTTATCCCCTGAGCACCGCGATGCTGGCAGTGCCGAAATCCAAGGTGGTGCGGGGGCTCTCGGTGTTCGGCGCCTCGTTCATCTACGTCATTTTCGAAGACGGCACCGACATCTACTGGGCGCGCACGCGGGTGCTGGAATACCTCAACTTCGCTTCGGGGCGCATGCCGCGCGGCGTCACCCCGACCCTGGGGCCGGACGCCACCGGCGTGGGCTGGGTGTACCAGTACGCCGTGATCGGCGCGCAGCGCACGCTCGCCGAACTGCGCACGATCCAGGACTGGTTCGTGCGCTACCAGCTCACCAAGGCGCAGGGGATCTCGGAAGTGGCGAGCGTGGGCGGTTTCGTCAAGACCTATCAGGTGACGGTGGAGCCGCGCAAGCTGCAGGCCTACGGCATCCCGCTGTCCCGGGTTTTCCAGGTCATCCGCGACAGCAATCGGGACGTGGGCGGCCGTGTGATCGAGATGGCGGAGACCGAATACGTGGTGCGGGGCCGGGGCTACCTGCGCGGCATCGCCGACATCGAGAACCTGGTGGTCAAGGCCGAAAAAGGCACGCCGGTCTTGATCAGGGACATCGCGCGGGTCGAACTGGCGCCGGACGAGCGGCGCGGGATCACCGAGCTCAACGGCGAGGGCGAAGTGGTGGCAGGCATCGCGGTCGCCCGCTACGGACAGAACGCTCTCGACGTGATCCACAACCTGAAGACGAAGATGGAGGAAATCAAATCCGGCCTGCCCGAGGGCGTGTCGCTGCAAACGGTCTACGACCGCTCTGACCTGATCCATCGGGCGATCAAGAACCTGCGCGGCACGTTGATCGAGGAAAGCCTCATCGTGGCGGCGGTCTGCATCATCTTCCTGATGCACGCACGCAGCGCGCTCGTCGCCATCCTCATGCTGCCCATCGGCATCCTGATCGCGCTGATCGCCATGGAATGGATGGGGCTCAATTCCAATATCATGAGCCTGGGCGGCATCGCCATCGCCATCGGCGCCATGGTGGACGCGGCCATCGTGATGATCGAGAACGCCCACAAGCACCTCGAGCGGCTGGAGCCGGGCGCGCCGCGGACGGAATCGATCATCGCTGCCTGCCACGAGGTGGGGCCGGCGCTGTTCTTCAGCCTGCTCATCATCACGGTCTCGTTCCTGCCGGTGTTCACGCTGGAGGCCCAGGAAGGCAGGCTCTTCAAGCCGCTGGCGTATACCAAGACTTTCGCCATGGCCGGGGCGGCGTTCCTGTCCATCACGCTGGTGCCGGTGCTGATGCTGCTTTTCATCCGCGGCCGCATCCCGCAGGAGCACAAGAACCCGATCGTCCGCTTCCTGATCTGGGCCTACCGCCCGGTCATCGGCTGGATCATGGGCTGGAAGAAACTGACCATTGCCGCCGCAGTGGCGGTGCTCGCGGTCACCGCCTATCCCGCGATGAAGCTCGGCAGCGAGTTCATGCCCGTGCTCAATGAAGGGACGCTGCTTTACATGCCGTCTACCCTCCCGTCACTGTCGGTCACCGAATCCGCGAGACTGCTGCAGACCCAGGACAAGATCATCAAGACCTTCCCCGAAGTGGCGTCGGTGTTCGGCAAGGCGGGCAGGGCGCTGACCGCGACCGATCCGGCGCCGCTGGAAATGGCCGAGACGGTGATCAACCTCAAGCCGGAGTCCGAATGGCGCCCGGGCATGACCGTGGACAAGCTCATAAAGGAGCTGGATCAGGCGCTGCAGATTCCCGGCGTCTCCAATGCCTGGACCATGCCGATCAAGGCGCGTATCGACATGCTTTCGACCGGCATTCGCACGCCGATCGGCGTCAAGGTATTCGGCAAGGATCTCGGCGAAATCGAGAAGGTCGCCAAGGAAATCGAGACAGTGGTGAAGACCGTGCCCGGCACCACCAGCGCCTATGCCGAGCGCGTCACCGGCGGCTACTACCTGGACATCGTGCCCGACCGCATGGCGCTCGCCCGCTACGGCCTGATGGTGGGCGATTTGCAGGAGGTGATCGGGACCGCGCTGGGCGGCGAGATGGTGACCACCACGGTGGAGGGTCTCGAGCGTTACGGGGTCATCGTGCGCTATCCGCGCGAGCTGCGCGACGATCCGCAGAAGATCGCCACCCAGGTGCTGGTGCCCATCATGGGCGGCGCCATGATTCCCTTGGGACAGGTGGCGAGCATCAAACTGATCAAGGCGTCGCCGGGCATCCGCACCGAGAACGCGCTGCTGGCGGCGTATATCTTCGTGGACATCCGCGACCGCGACATCGGCGGCTACGTGGCCGACGCCCAGAAGGCGGTGCGCGAGCAGGTCAAGTTTCCCCCCGGCTACTACGCCACCTGGAGCGGCCAGTTCGAGTACATGGAGCGGGCCAAGCAGAAGCTCGCCGTCGTCGTGCCGCTGACCATCGTGATCATCTTTCTCCTGCTCTATCTCAACTTCCGGCGGCTCACCGAAACCCTGATCGTCATGCTCTCGGTGCCTTTCTCGCTGGTGGGGGGAATCTGGTTCATGTACCTCCTGGACTACAACATGAGCGTGGCGGTCGCGGTGGGGTTCATCGCGCTGGGCGGCGTGGCCGCCGAAATCGGCGTGATCATGCTGATCTACATTGACCACGCGCTACAGGCAATAACCCAGAAACGCAAGGCTGCCAGGGAGCAGGTGAGCGCGGGCGACGTGTACGATGCCGTGATACAAGGCGCGCTGCTGCGGGTGCGGCCCATCATGATGACGGTATTCGCGATCATCGCGGGCTTGCTGCCGATCATGTGGGGCACCGGCACCGGCTCCGAGGTGATGCGCCGCATCGCCGCGCCCATGGTGGGCGGGATGGTTTCCGCCACGATCCTCACGCTGGCCGTCATTCCGGCCATTTACGCGCTGGTGAAAGAATTCACGATCGGCCGCGGCAGCACGGGAACCCTTCCTGCAACGAAGGTCGCAAGTTAAAGGGGAACCACCCAGGTGAAACCCATGGACCTCAGCGCAGTCATCGCCATCATCCGGCGCGACGGCTGATCGGCGGGTTCTGGCTGATTTATCTTCTCGACTACGACATGTCCATCGCCTCCGGGGTGGGCTTCATCGCGCTCGCCGGCGTGGCGGCGGAATTCGGCGTGGTGATGCTGATCTATATCGACCAGGCGATCAAACGCCACCAAGAGAAGGGCGAACTCAACAACCGGGAGGACTTAAAACAGGCGATCATGGAAGGCGCGGCGCTCAGGGTGCGGCCTTTGGCCATGACCGTGGCGGTGATTATCGCGGGTCTTTTGCCCATCATGTTCGGCGGCGGCACCGGCTCGGAAGTCATGCAGCGCATCGCCGCGCCGATGGTGGGCGGAATGATCAGCACCCCGCTTTTGTCCATGTTCGTGATTCCTGCAGCCTACTTGCTGATGAGAGGATGGTCCCTGAAACTGAAAGCTTCTTTAGAAGCGCAAAACGGCTTAAACAAAAGCATACCGACAGCGTCCTACTCAGCGGAATGAGGACGATCATGAGCAACCGTGGACCGAGCCCAAGGTAAGCTTTGCTCCTAATGCCGGAAGTGAATATTGGCATTTTTTCTTTCCTGCTAAGCTTCCCGTGGGAGATGTGGCAGATTCCTTTTTACTGCGGTATATCTACTACGCGCCGGTTTGGTGCAACAAACAAGTCTACGCACACAATCTGTGCAAGCTTCTCCCCATCGCCTTCATGGCGTGGGAACCAGGTTCACAAAACACGACATTTCTTATCTCACGGCAATGGAAACTATCCTTTTGTAATTATGTGAAGTTTCGCTTAAAAACAATTTCAAAACCGGCCTGACTCTGGGACAAGCCTCCTCTTGGTACGGTTTGTGCAGTTCGAGACAGTGAAGAAAAATTTGGAGCAGCGCTGTGCGAATTGCCGCTATTGTATTGCTGCTGGGCCTTTCGGTTTCCTTAGGCGCCAACGCCGGGGATGTACCGGCGAAATCCTTTACGCCTGAATCCAGCGTTTTCAAGGTCCGCGCGGAAAATCCTAACGGCACGATTAACAACGGCTCCGCCGTCCTTGTCGCGCCCGGAAAATTGGTGACCAACTGCCATGTGACTCGTGCTGCGAGTCGCATCGGCGTCATTCGCGGTACCATGAAGTGGCGAGTCGAATCCCAATCCCGCGATATTCAACACGACGTGTGCATCCTGTCAGCGCCTGGTGTTGTGGGTGAGGTCCCCGGCTTCGCCAAAGTGAATGAGCTGAAGGCCGGCGAGACAGTACACGCGGTAGGCTACCCCGGTGGAGGCGAGTTAGCTGTAAGCGACGGGCAGATCGTTGCCTTGCACCATTATGACGGCGCGAATGTGATCCAGACTTCGGCATCTTTCACCTTTGGGCAGAGCGGTGGGGGGCTATTCGACGAAGAGGGCCATCTGGTCGGCATCATCACCTTTAAGGCGCGTGCAGAAGGATTGTTCCATTTTGCCTTGCCTATGGAGTGGGTAAGCGTCGCATTGGCCATGAGCGCGAGCGGTGTCAGCAGGTTGGATCAAGTAGCAGACAAGGCTTTCTGGGAACACCCAAGCGAAGAGCAACCCTATTTTATGCGGGCCGCGTCATTCGAAGCTGAAAAAAACTGGAGCAAGCTTCTTATATTTGCCCAAGGATGGACCGAGGCCGACGCTGCCAACGCGGAGGCGTGGATTGCGAAAGGCAAAGCGCTGCATCACCTCAACCACGATTTTGAAGCCGTATCCGCATTCCAGGAAGCGGTGCGGCTCGATCCTTCATATGTGCAAGACAGGCATCAACTTCAAGCTGTTTACCGTGATCGAGGTGGAAAACTCCAACTTCGGAACATGCGCGTCGCCTTCACTCAGTCAGAGTAGATTTTACAAAAGAGTCGGCGAGATCCGTTACAGTTAAAAAATAGAGTGCCGTGAGGCAGGCTGCTAAGGTATAGGTAGTGCTGCCCATTTTTTTGTCCTGCCGGTCACCCGCTCTCCTAATCGGCAACCGTCCTTGTAGAATCCAAGCCCTTGCCACCCGTTTCCCGCGGTGGCGCGCAGTTTACCCCCACGTTGGTTTGACTATAATTGAATCGAAACGAGGAGAATTTCTCCTTAGGCCGGCGGTCTAATATTTTAGTAAGACCAAGGGACCGAAGCGTATGCATCGCCTTTCACGCTATCTTTTGCAGCTTATAAGCGCCTTTGCCTTGGGCTCCCTGTTGTTTACGCAAGCGACGCTTGCGGCCCAAGCCTGCAGGCTTCCGGTACTCGTCCCAGCCGCGGCTTTTGTGGGGGAACCTGAGGCCTCGTCATGTTGCGATAACAAAAATCTCTGCTTAACACATTGCACTCAGTCCTATCAGGCTTCGGATTCCGGTAAAGCGGTCGTAATTCCTGGCTCATGGCCTGCCAAGGCCATCGCC
>JAHFRO010000005.1 GCA_023266245.1 Betaproteobacteria bacterium
CCGCGCAACTCGTGCATCAGCACCCAGCGCCGCGACGAGGTGACCAGCACCTCGCTACAGCCGGCGTGCCGGTGGCGGTACGAATCCTTGCCCGGCTGGTCGACATCGAATGTATGGTGCGCGTGCTTGATCAGAGAAACCCTGATGCCGCGCGCGGTAAGCAGCGGGATCAGCTTTTCGAGCAGCGTGGTCTTACCCGAGCCGGAATAACCTGCGATGCCGAAGATCTTCATAGGATGCCGCCGAAAAGACGACGGATGATACTGCGAGACAGCGCGCGGCGCCACTCCACAGCGCTTAAGCCGCGCTGACGCGCCCTGCCTCGAGGTGCAGGCGTTCTACATGCGGCATTGCGATAATCTCTCGGTCATGGCTCGCGATCATGACCGTAACGTCCTCGTGGCGCAGTGTTTCGATCAGCGCCAGTGTCTGGCGGCGCGCATCGCTGTCGAGGTTAGCGGTGGGCTCGTCGAGCAGCATCAATCGCGGGCGCAATACCTTCGCGCGCGCGAGCGCGACGCGTTGCTTCTCGCCGCCCGACAGCTTGTGCGGCAATACATCGGTCAGATGCCCGACGCCGGCCCAGGCGATCGCCTCTCCCACCAAAAGTTCGCGTTGGTGTTTCGGCACGCCGCGCATCTTCAGGCCATAGGCGATGTTGTGTGCGATGCTGGTGTGAAACAAATAAGGCTGCTGGTGCACGTAAACCAGCATGCGCCGCAGCGTTTCAGGATAACGGCGGAGGTCGATCGCCACGCCCTCGAAGCGCATCGCGCCGCCGCTTGCCGGCTCGAGCCCGGCGACGATCCGCATCAGCGTGGTCTTGCCGCAGCCATTGTCGCCGGTCAACACGTAACTATTGCTTGATTGCAGCGCGAGGTCCACCCCGCGCAGTAGCTCGCGCTGCGGAAAACTCTTGGTTATCGACTTAAGCTCAAGCGCGACTATGCTCATTTCATCCCGCCTTCGCCCTGCGGCACGGAAAGCGCGACGTTGACGCCGAGCGCCAGCACGATCAGCACAAACCCCAGCGCGATGCCTTGCGCGAACTCGCCCTTGCTGGTCTCGAGCGCGATCGCGGTCGGGATATTGCGCGTGAGTCCGGCGATGTTGCCGCCGACCATGATCGCGCAGCCGACCTCGGACACCACGCGGCCGAAGCTGTTCACCACTGCCGCCATCACCCCGAAGCGTACCTCAAATAGCGTGGTCCACGCGGCGCGCAGGCGCCTCGCGCCGAGGCTGCGCGCCGTCTCGTGCACGCGCGGATCCGCGCCTTGCACCGCCGATAACGTGAACACCACCAACACTGGGAAGGCGATCACCATGTAACCGATGATTATGGCCTCGGGCGTAAACAGCAGCTTGAGGAACCCGAGCGGTCCCTGGCGCGAAAGCAGCATGTAAATCACGAGGCCGACGACTACGGTCGGAAACGACAACAAAGCCTGACTAAAAACCACGAGCGCGCGGCGCCCCGGAAACGACACTATCGCGATCAGAAAACCAAGCGCTACAGCGGGCGGCGCAATCAGTGCGATGGCCGCAAGCGAGCAGTACAGCGACGTAAAGATGATCCGCCACAGGGCGGGATCCCCGGTGAACAGCAGATAGAACGCGTAGCGCGTCGGTTCGAGCAGATCCATCAGCGCCGCGACTTCGCCCCGGGGAAAAACACCTGCTCGCCGCCGATCCGGTAGTTCGAGATCAAGTGCTGACCGGCTTCGCTCGTGATCCACTCGACAAAAGCCTGTGCGCCCTGCCGGTTCACGTGCGGGTGCTGCGCCGGGTTGACGGCAATCACCCCATACTCATTGCGCAGGCGCGGATCGCCGGATGAGAGTATCTCCAGACCTGCTTTAGCGCGCTGCGCCGAAAAAGTCGCGCGGTCACACAGCGTATAGGCTTGCAACTCCCCTGCCATCAGCAGCACGCGAACCATGCCCTGACCGGTCGAAAGATAGTCCGGCCACTTCGGAACAAGTCCCGCGCTGCGCCACAGGAACTGCTCTTTCTTGTGCGTACCGGAATCGTCGCCGCGCGAGACGAATTTCGCTCTCCTCGCATGAATCTTTTTGAATGCCCCAACAGCGTCCTTCTCGCCCCGAATCCCCGTCGGGTCCGCGGCCGGCCCGACTATTACGAAGTCGTTGTACATGACATCGAAACGCGCCACGCCGAAGCCTGCCGCGACAAACTTCTCTTCATCGGCGGGGCTGTGGGAAAATACCACATCCACATCGCCTTTCTCGGCGATTCTCAGCACCTGGCCAGTGCCTGCCAGCACGGCGCGCACCTTGATGCTGCGTGCCCGCTCGAACGCCGGCACCAGAACTTTGAGCAAACCCGAGTCCTCCACCGTGTAAGTGGTGCCCAGCCGCAGTTCCTGCCCCCACAGAACGGACGCGAAGAGAAGGATGCCAAGGCAAAACGCCGACCGGCAGAGTTCCCCTATCACTGCGATGCGCGCTCCAAAGCGCGCATCATGCCATCACCGCCTGTAGTTCGGGAAGAACAGTGGTTCGCCGTTGATCTTGAAATCGGCGATTGCCTTCTGGCCCTCTTCGGACGTTATCCAGCTCACGAGTGCCATCGCACCCTCATGGTTGATCCTGGGGTGCCGCTGTGGGTTCACCGCGATGATGCCGTAGGGATTGAACATCTTGGGGTCGCCCTCGACCAATATGTCCAGGCCGGTCTTGTCACGATAGGCGCCGTAGGTTGCGCGATCGGTGAGCGTATACCCCTCCAGCTGTGCCGCCATCGTCAGCACCTGTCCCATGCCCTGCCCTGCAGACACGTACCACGCGCCCTGCGGCGCGATGCCTGCATCTTTCCAGTAGCTGTTCTCCATCTCGTGTGTGCCGGATTTGTCGCCGCGCGAGACGAACCTGGCGCCGCTGGCGGCGATTTTCCTCATTGCGGCAATCACGTCCTTGCTGCCACGCACGCCGGCTGGATCGTTTTTCGGTCCAACGATGATGAAGTCGTTGTACATCACATCCTTGCGCACCGCGCCGAAACCGGCCGCCATGAACTTGTCTTCAAGCGACCGCGCGTGCACCAGCACGACATCGGCATCGCCGTTTTCACCAAGCTTGATCGCCTGACCAGTGCCGACCGAGATCACGCGCACCCTGGCGCCGTAACCAGCCTCGAACTTCGGCA
>JAHFRO010000269.1 GCA_023266245.1 Betaproteobacteria bacterium
GCTCCAGCTTGGCGCCTTCCGGGTTTTCGCAGCGGGTGCCGAGCGGGCGGATCGCCGCCTCTTTCGCCAGGTGCACGCACAAATCCGCGCTTCCGCCCACCCCCACGCCGACGATGGTGGGCGGACAGGTTTTGCCGCCCGCTTGGAGCACGCAATCGATGACGAAGGTTTTGATCGCGTCCACGCCGTCGGCGGGGATCGCCATTTTCAGCCAGGAATTGTTTTCCGAGCCGCTGCCCTTGGGAATCATCTGGATCGTCAATTCTTCCGGGCGGTCGGAAAAATCGAAGCTGATGACCGGGATCCGAATGCCGCAAGAAGTGTGATCGTTCTGACGCGTGATCGGGTGCACCACCGACGAGCGGAACGGGTGCTCGATAGTGGCCCGGGCGCAACCCCGGGTGATGGCGGCTTTCAGATCAACGCCGTCAACCTCCACGTTGCGTCCGATGGATACGTTGTAGATGGGCACCCCGGTGTCCTGGCACAGCAGATTGTCGGTGTCTTCGGCGACCTTGATGTTCTTGATCATGGTGCCGAGGATCGCTTTACCGGTGGCATCGGTCTCGTCTCTGTCGAGGCGCTCGAAGCCCTGCTTGATGTCGGGCGGCAGCACTTTCAGCGCGCGGATGTAAAGCTCCTTGCACGCTTCCTCGACCTGCTTCAGATCCACTTTCACGGTTTTACCCTTCACCCTTCACTCATTCACCCTTCACGCCACAGTGCTCAGTCCACGAACAGCTTGCGCTCTCGGATGATCTTCGCCCAGCGCTGCGAATCTTCCTTGATCGTTTTTCCCAATTCATCCGGCCGGTTGCCGACCGGCGCCATGCCGATCTGGTCGAAGCGCGAACGGATCTCGGACGACTGGAGAGCCTTCACCGTGTCCTGGTAGACTTTGCCGATGACCGCTTTCGGCGTCCCGGTCGGCGCCATCAGCGCGAACCAGCCGAGGTTCTCGAATCCCGGCAGCGTTTCCGCCACCGCCGGCACGTCGGGCAGCTGGGACACGCGCTGCTTGCTGGTCACGCCAAGCGCGCGAAGCTTCCCCTGCTGGACAAAACCAATTGCGGCGGCGAGGTTCGGTGTGACGAAGTTGATCTGCCCCGCCACCAGCTCCACCAGCGCCGGCCCTTCCCCCTTGTACGGGATATGCACGACGTCAATGCCTGCCGTATAGATGAAATTTTCCGCTGCAAGATGGGTTTGCGTGCCGAAGCCCGCCGAGCCGAAGTTGATCGAACGCGGTTTGGCCTTGGCCATGGCAATCAATTCCTTGACGCTCTTCGCCTGAAAGCTGGGATTGACCGCGATGATCTGCGGACCGCTCGCGACCATGGTGATCGGCACCAGATCCTTTTCCGCGCTGTACGAAAGCTTCTTGTACATGTGCTGATTTGCGGCCACGATGGACCCCGAGGTCATCAGCAGGGTATATCCATCCGGCGTGGCTTTCGCGACGATGTCGGCGCCGATGTTGCCCCCGGCGCCGCCACGGATGTCCACCACTGCGGTCTGGCCCCAAATCTCGTAGAGCCTCTGTCCGACGAGCCGCGTGACGATGTCGGTCGCGCCGCCCGCCGCGAACGGCACCACGATGCGCACCGGCTTTGTCGGGTAAATCTCGGCGCCGACAACCGACGCTGCATACAGCAGTCCGGCGACGATCAGCAATTTCCTGTTGAGCATTATTTTCTCCTCGTAATCAGGCTGGACTATTCTAATCCAATCGTCGGACGTCGAGCGGCGGTCGCCACTCAGCAGAAGATATAGATAGGGCTCGACCAGATCCAATGGCCGTCTTCCTGCGTGATGCACGCGTTGAGCGCATTGTCGCCCTCGTCGGCGAGAGCAATGCCGACTGAGATCAGCGTGAGGTCAAACCACATTCAGCGCGAACGCCAGTCCGACCGCCAGGCTCACGCCGGTCGCGACCGCCAGCAGGCTATGCTGCCAGTCGCGCCACGGCAGAAACTCGAGCATCAGCAGCCGCACGCCGCCCGCCATGTGCGCGGCAAGCAGCAGCACCAGCCCGGTCTCGGCGAACTTCACCAGCGGCTGCTCGCTCCAGCGCAGGAAGCCGTCGAGCGCCTCGGCGCCATGCAATGCCTGCCCCAGCGCCCAGAAATGGAATGGCAGAAAAACGGCGAGCAGCAGCCCCGACACGCGATGCACGATGAACGCCCAGTAAGCGGGGTGATTGCGAGCGCGGAAATCGTTCTTCATTCGAACACGCTGTTCACGCAAATACGGCCAGCACCGCGCGCCAGCCCCACAGCGCGAGCGCAACGCCCAGCACCAGCACCGGCAGATCGAGCGTGGTGCCGCGCCAGCCGAACGTTTCCGACAGGATGGTGCGTAAACCGATCGGCGCATGAATCGCGACCGCTGCGACGAATACCGCATAGAACGCAAACCAGCCGTAGCTGCCGCGCGTGCGGCCGAGGATTTCCGCCGCGGACAACCCGGTGCGCACCGCATAGACGATCGTGATCAGGTGCGCGATCACGCACAGCGCGAGCACGGCGGCGCTCGCGCGCTGTGCTGCCCACAGGAGCACTTGCGAGCGGGGTGTCATCGCCGGATTGCTCCGGCGAAAGGGATGAGGGATGAGGGATGAGGGATGAAACATGGCACACCGAAGCTCGGGACGCGCATTTCCCTCCGCCCTCCGCCCTCATCCCTCATCCCTGCAGTCATAGCTCGCCCTTCAGTGCCGCCGTAACCACCGCGCGCTTGAGCCCCGCAATGCCGGCGGTCGGCGTGAGATGCATGGGACAGCGCTCAGTGCAATTCAGATGAGTATGGCAGGCGTGGCAGCCGGCATCGCCGGCGACTGCGGCGAGCCGCGCCACGCGCGCGGTGTCGCGCACGTCGTTGATCAGCGTCCACGCGCGATTGAGCGCCGCCGGCCCGAGGTAATCGGGATTCCACGTCACGACGTCGCACGAGCTGTAACACACGCCGCAGCCGATGCATTCGATCGCGACATCGACATCCTTGCGCCGCGGCGAATCCGGCACCACGCGCGCAAACTCGTCCTGGCGTGAGCGCGTGCCGTGGAACCGGCCTTTGGCCTGCGCCCATTTGTCGAAGAAGCGGCTCATGTCGGTGACCAGGTCCTTGACCACCGGCAGATTGTTGAGCGGCGCGATTTCGAGACGGT
>JAHFRO010000270.1 GCA_023266245.1 Betaproteobacteria bacterium
TGCTCGGCGGCATCTCGACGAACAACTGGATGTCGCCTTCGTCCAGTTCCGGCAGGAACTCGGTGCCGAGACGGGTGATGGTGAGCGTGCCCATCGCGAGCAGGGCAAATGCCGCTGCGAGCACCCCGAGCCGGCGCACGAGTACCCATGACAGCGAGCGTCGGAAGACCGCGCGCAGACGCTCGATCCAGGCGGGCTCCTCAAGCCGGGCGTGCTGCGGCCGGAACAGCGCCCCGCACAGGGCCGGTACCAGCGTGAGCGCGAACACCAGCGCGCCCATCAGGGCAAACGAATAGGTGAGCGCCAAAGGCCGGAAAATGCGCCCTTCAACTGATTGCAGAGTGAATACCGGGACCAGCGCGGCGATGATGATTAGCATCGCATAAAGCGTGGGGCGCCCTACGTCCACCGCTGACTGCACAACTAGCCGCAGCACGCCGCGCCGGTCGGCAGGGTGCTCATGGCGCAAGGAGTGAATGACGTTTTCGACCAGCACCACGGCGCCGTCGACCAGGATGCCGAAATCGATGGCGCCCATGGAAATCAGATTGGCCGGGAGGCCGAGCGCGGACAGGCCGAGAAAGGCCACCAGCAGCGACAGCGGTATTACCACGGCGACCGCCACCGAGCCCACGACGCTGCGCAGGAACAGCCATACCACGCCCACCACCAGAATGAAACCACTCAGAAGATTCTTGTGGACCGTGGACAGGGTCAGTCCGACGAGGTCGCTGCGGTCGTAGAAAGTCTCGATGCGCATGCCCTTGGGCAGGATGGTGTCATTCAGCTCACGGACTTTGCCATGGACGCCGTCCAGCACCCGCGAGGGGTTCTGGCCGCGCCGCATCCACACGAAGCCTTCGATGCCTTCCTTTTCGAGGCCGACGCCCACCGTGCCGCGCCGCGGCGTGTAGGACTGCAGCACGCTGGCAATATCCCCCACGGTCACCGCGGTGCCGTCCTTGCTCTTGAGCACGATCCGCTTGATGTCCTCGGACGAGTCGAGATAGCCGATGCCGCGCACCGTGAGTTCCTGGTCGCCGTGCCGCAGAAACCCGCCGCCGACGTTCAAATTGGATCTGGCGATCGCCTGCTCGAGATCGCCCAGCGTCAGGCCGAGGGCGAACAGGCGCGCGGCGTCGGCTTCGATGTGCACCTCCTTGAGGTAGCCCCCGAAAGGTATGATATCGGCCACGCCCGGTACCTGGCGCAGCACGCGCACGACGTTCCATTGCGTTTCGGAGCGCAGCTGGTAGAGATCGTGACGGTCGCTCGCGAGCCGGAACTGGTACACCTCGCCCAGAGGCGTCGCCTCGGGCGCGAGCTCGGGCGTGACCCCCTGGGGCAGCTCGGCGGCAGCGGTCCGCTGCAAGACCACGGTTCGAGCGGGGAAGCTGCTCGTGTCGTCGGAGAAGGTCAGGGTGATCAACGACAGCCCGAACAGGCTCTCGCTGCGCATCAGCGTCATCCCCGGGGTGCCGTTCAGCTCCCGTTCCAGCGGCACCGTGATGCGGCGCTCGATTTCCTCCGGCGCATTGCCGGGTAGCTGCGTGATCACCGTGATCTGGATGTTGGTGACGTCCGGGTAGGCTTCGATGGGAGTATCGAAGTAGGCGTGCAGCCCGAAGGCGGCAACGACTAACGTGGCAAACAGCGCCGCTAAGCGGCGGTGAACGCAGGTTTCGATGAGCAGTCGCAGCATGGTCAGAGCAGTTGCTCTGCCTGGGTGTCGAGCAGCAGAGCGCCGCGCACCACCACCTTCTCACCGGGCGTGAGCCCCTTGAGTATGACCACCCGGCCGTCCTGGTTGCGGCCGGTCTGCACCTCGCGGGCCTCGAAGGTTCCGTCCGGCCGCTCCACGTAGACCACGCGACGCTTGCCGTCCTTGATCAGCACGGCCGACACCGGCACCGTGATGCCCGCCTCGGCGCCCACGCGCAACGCGACCTGGGCCAGCATGCCGGCCCGCAGGCCGTCGATCCGCTGCGCGAGCGCCAGATATACCTGCGTGCGCCGTGATTCCAGTTCCACGCGCGGGTTGAAATTCTCGACCCGCGCCGCGACACGAGCGGCGAGCGCCGGCAATTCCACCTCTGCTTCCTGGCCCACGGCAATGCGGCTCAAATCGCTTTCCGGCACCTGCGCGACCACCTGCAGGCGGGACGGATCGCCCAGTTCCAGCAGTGCCTCGCCGCCAGGTGCGACCGTCGCGCCGACCCCCACGCGTATCGACATGACGACGCCATTCGATGGCGCTCTCACCGTAACCCGGCTGCCCTGTCCGGCTCCGATCAGGGCCGCGGACTGCCGGGCCCGTTCCAGCTCGGTGCGCGCTTCCTTCAGCCGTGCTTCAGCTTCCTGCCGTTCAGCCTCCAAGCCGACACCTTTTTCGACCATTTCGACATTGCGTCGATATACATTCTCGGCAACGGCCAGTCTTGTAGTTGCCTGATCCAGGGTGGCGCGCGCGGCAGCCGCGTCGGCGCTCTCGATCGTCAGGAGCGGCGCACCTGCCTTTACCACCTCGCCGGCGCGCACCAGCAGCGCAACCACACGCCCTGCTGTCGTCGCGCCGACTGCAGACTGCGCTTGCGGACGGAACGTCACGCGTCCTGGCAGCGCGAGCACATTGACGGCTTGGGAGGCACCGATCGCCTCGATCGTGAGGAACTGCTTCTGCGCCGCCGGTATCTGGACTGACCGGGCGGGGGCATTGGGCGCGGATTCGGATTTTGGTGTCGCGGCGGGCGCGCTGCTTTTCTCGCATCCGGTCACAAGCATCGAGAGCACGATCAACGCAATGGACACTTTAAGTCGATGCATGGTGGTGGTTCAGGGGTTACCGAAGCGTTAATGTTTGGTTAGTTTATGTTTCGAGGTATCGTTGCGCGCAATCCCGTTTCGTAACTGGCGCCGTACTCGATGTGATAGCCGGTGGACAGGTAGATCCGTTCACCCGCCTTCGCGCGAATTTCTTCAACCACGCTCGTGAGGTCGCTCGCCGGCAGTAATCACGTCGGCCTCGAAGCTCTCCACCGCGCACCGCGCCAGCTACAACTCACGGTTGCGTTCGACAAAAAAAATCTCCGCCTGGCGCAGGGTTAGCTGCTCCAGGTCGGAGTTTAAAGGGGCCGCGCCAGGTACCGGTTCAGCTCCAGCAGCCGCA
>JAHFRO010000086.1 GCA_023266245.1 Betaproteobacteria bacterium
GATGTCCGAGACGCCCGGTGAAACCCAATGGCTGGGGCCTGAGCTCGGCGAGCACACCGCCGAAATTCTTGGCCGGCTCGGCTACAACACCGCCGAGCAGGAAGAATTGAAACGCAAAGGCGTGATCTAAGAGCCTCTAACATAGTGAAACGCACGATGCGCTGGCACGATTTTGGCTCAGGGCGCGAAGTAAGGCCCGCCGCTTAGTCATTCCTAAGCAAGGGACTTGCGACAAAGCCATGGGCCAAAATTCGCGCCAGCCCTTAAGGGTTGCAGCCAGAATCGGCGCTGGCATTGTTGCTTGCCTTGACAATAGTCCGAGCTATTGCCTGCGGCAAGCGTCGCGCCATCACCAATTCTGGCAGCAACGCACGCGTGTTTCATTATGTTAGAGGCTCTAAGGCACTCCACAGGTGGTCGCGTTTGCCAAGCCAGTGGCGCACTGTTATTGTTAACGCCATTCTCTAAGCTGCACTCCGGCTGTGTCATAACGACCCGTAACGAGAGGAGAACCAGGATGAAACTCATTCGGTTGGCGTTGATGCTGATTGCCCTGACGCTGGGCGCAATGGTGCAGGTGGTGTGGGCCTACCCCGAGAAGAACATCCAGTACATCATCTCGTTCGTGCCGGGTGGGGAGTCGGATGTGATGGCGCGCTGGCAGCAGGTGGTGTTCCGGAAGAAAAACAAGCACGAGCTCATCGTGGTCAACAAGCCGGGCGCGGGCGGCGCGCTGGCGTGGTCGCAGTTGAACGGCATGTCGGCCGATGGCTACACCATAATGGGCGTGAACCTTCCCCACATCGTGTTGCAGCCGCTGGAAGGCCAGGTGCAGTACAAGACCGAGGACATCACGCCGGTTTACTGGTTCCACTACACGGCGGATGCGATCCTCGTGGCCGCCGACAGCCCGTATAAGACTTTCGGCGATCTGGTAAAGGCGGCAAAGGCGAAGCCGGGCGAAATGACTTTCGCGGGTTCAGCCACTTTCTCGGCCAACCATCTCGCGCACGAGAAATTCAACTTGTTCGCTGGCGTGAAGAGCACCTACGTGCCGTTCAAGGGCACCGGCGAGCTGACCCAGGCCGTGATCGGCAAGCATGTCACGGGTACGATGTCCTATGTGCCGCTCGCGCTGCAGCAGAAGGCCAGGATCCGGATGCTGGCGGTGGCGCTGGACAAGCGTCATCCGGCGTTCCCCGACGTGCCTACTTTCAAGGAGCTGGGCTTCAAGTGGGTGGACGGCGCCTACCGCGGCGTGGCGGTGCCCAAGTCCACGCCACGCGACGCGCAGAAAAAGGTGTCCGACATGATGGCTGCGCTCAACAAGGACCCGGACATCCTGAAGTGGATGGCCGAAGGCGGGTTCGAGGTCGTGGATATTCCGTACGACAAGAACGTGGCGTTCGTGAAGGAGCGCAGCAAGGAGTACATGGAAATCGCCAAGCGCATGGGCTTGGTGAAGTAGACAAAGCGGGGGAACCATCCTGGGCTATGATGGCCTGAAGCATCCGTCGGGGAGGTGCTCATGATCATCCGCGACATACTGAACCTCAAGGGCAGCACCCTCTTCAGCATCGGGCCGAAGGGCAAGGTCTCCGAAGCGGTGAGCGTGATGGTGAAGCACGACATCGGCTCGCTGGTGGTGATGGAAAAGGGCAGGATGACCGGCATACTCACCTTCCGCGAAGTGCTGAAGGCGCTCGACGCGCAGCAGGGCAACCTCAACGACCTGCAGGTCGGCAAAGTGATGGTCAGGGATCCGATTTGCGGTAATCCCGACGATACGCTCGAGCATCTGCGCGAAGTGATGACCCAGAACCACATCCGCTACCTGCCGGTGAAGGACGGCGAGCAACTGCTCGGCGTGATCTCGTTCCACGACGTCGCCAAGGCGGTGATCAAGGAAACCCGTTTCGAGAACCGGCTGCTCAAGCGCTACATCAAGAACTGGCCGGAAGAGGAATCCGCTAAATAGTCGCGGCTGCCACGTCAAGCGGTTGGGAATCCTTTCCACGGGAGCAAACGTTCTCTGTTGGGCCCGCGGATTCTTAAATAAAGATCTCGAATGATTCATGCCAGCCTCATGCGTTGCCATCGTCCGCCAGCGGTATCGACGCATGGATTCCTACGCGGAAAAATATCTTGAACAGGTCTTCGTTAAGAAAAAACCTCGCTCCGGGCGTACGCCCAAGCGAGGTTTTTTCTTGGGCGATGTACGACTTCGCTAACTCCGGCTATACCACGGTGGTCATCACCGCGGTGTTCAATGCCTACTTCGTGGCCGAAGTCGCCGGCAATGCGCCGTGGGCGACCTTCGCCTGGACTTCAGCGCTCGCGGTCTCCTACGCGCTGATCGTGCTCACCGCGCCGGCGATCGGCGCCTACGCCGATGCCCACGCCGCGAAAAAGCGCCTCCTCGTCATTACCACGCTGGGCTGCATACTGTTCACGGCAGGGCTCGCGCTGGTTGCACGCGGCGATCTTGCGCTCGGCATCGCGTTCGTAGTGCTTTCCAACTTCTTCTTTGGCACCGGCGAGAATCTGATCGCCGCCTTTCTGCCGGAGATCGCCCAAGGTGGTGCGCTGGGCAAGGTATCGGGCTGGGGCTGGAGCCTTGGCTACATCGGCGGCCTGGTGAGTCTCGGCGCGTGCCTCGCCTACGTAAGCTATGCGCAGGCCCAGGGCGCGCCGGCAACGGAGTTTGTGCCGGTGACGATGCTGATCACAGCGGGCATCTTCGCGCTGGCGAGCCTGCCGACGTTTCTGTTTCTGCGGGAACGCGCGGTACCTGCCTCGACTGCGGGCAACATGCTGGCGAGCGCCTTCGCGCGCATCGCCGAGACTCTCCGGCACGCGCGTCGCTACGGCGACTTGCAGCGCTTCCTGCTCTGCCTGATCTTCTACCAGGCCGGGATTCAGACGGTCATCGCGCTCGCCGCGATCTATGCGCAGCAGGTGATGGGCTTCACCACGCGCGACACGCTGTTCCTGATCCTGGTGGTGAACGTCACTGCGGCGGTGGGTGCCTTCATCTTCGGGCACGTGCAGGACCGGTTCGGGCACGTCCGTACCATCGTGCTCACGCTCGCAGGCTGGCTGCTGACGGTCGTTCTTGCGTGGGCCGCGGAAGGGCCGCTGCTGTTCTGGGTCGCCGCTAACCTGGTCGGGATCTGCCTCGGATCGAGCCAGTCCGCGGGCCGCGCGCTGGTGGGGTACTTGAGCCCGCCTTCACGCACTGCGGAGTTTTTTGGGCTGTGGGGGCTTGCTGTGAAGCTCTCTTCCATCCTCGGGCCACTGACCTACGGTCTGGTCACCTGGGTGACGAGGGGCGACCATCGGCTGGCAATCCTCGTCACCGGCGTCTATTTCGTGCTCGGCATCGCGATCATCGCCGGACTCGATGTGCAAAGGGGCCGGAGAGCCGCACTGGCCTAGGCGGGCTGGTTTAACTACAATTTCCTGTTGTGCGGCGGTTTCGACAAAGACGGCATCCAGGGGAGATACATGGCAATCAAGTGGCTAGGGGGTAAAGTCGACCACCCCATGGCGGACGCCAAGCAGGCGCGCCAGATCATTGACGATCTGCCGGCAAACGATGCTGTCAAGGCGCTCCTGGAAATCACCGAATGGCTCGAATCGCTCACTCAAACCGAAGGATTCAAGCTCGACCGGCGTTTCGAGAACATCGATCTGCTGGACGGCGCCGCCAAGAACCCCCTGCGCAAGCTCGCGCAGGATTACCTGTCGATGCCGCGCCAGCAGAAGTTCCATGAGAACCGGCTGTGGACCGCGGTCTTCGGCTTCTGGAAGCAGCTCGGAGGCGCCTACGTCCTGTGCTTCGATCGGTACGAGAGCGGTGCGAGCGGCGGTACCATCATCAGGAAGAATCTGGCGGTTATCGTCGCGCGCGCGCTGCGCGCGCTTTCCCTGCAGCTCAAGTGGACGCTGCTGCGCTACGGGCCGGTCGAGCCGCGCATCTGGTCGGAGCTGGCCCGCCTCTATCGGGCCGCCGAGTCGAAAGGCTTCGCCGACAGCGTGATCGAGATCTATCCCGGTTCGCACGGCGCGGCCAGCGTCAAGGAGCAGTTTCTCAGGGCCATGATGCTCACCGCCTCGGCGACCGACGGCCTGCCGCCGGTGCGCCAGGAGATCGCGGAACGCGCGGTCGCGCACTTCGCGTCCGCGTTCCGGCTTTCGACCAGACCGGAAGGTTGCACCCATTGTGTCGATCTCGCCACCCCCAAAGCGCCGGTGCGGCTGTTCAAGGGGGCCGAGCCCACGGCGACGCTGCGCTTTTTCTGCGCGGGCGACGGGCTCGCCCAGTTGAACCAGCTGATCGGGCACATACAGGCGAAAGGCGCCATTCCGCCGGACATCAACCTGAGGGGAACCTACGAGAACGATATCGTGATCGGCGTGCTCAAGCACGTGGCCCAGTACTGGTCGGACAAACCGCCGGCGCGACACTCCGAACGGCAGAAGATCGCGGGGCGCATCACGGTGGTGCCGGGCCTCAGCGACATCCTGCAGACGCTCGACCCGTCCAACAACGACACGCTCGACTTCAGCCAGGAACAGCCGGCGGAGAGCTGGCTCGTGGAAAACGTGAGCGAAGGCGGCTACGGCGCCATCATCCCCACGGTGAAAAGCGACTGGATCAAGGTCGGCACGCTGATCGGTATGCAGAGCGAAACCTCCAAGTATTGGAGCATCGGGCTGATCCGCCGCATCACACGAGACGAACAACATCAACGCCGCGTCGGCATCCAGTTGCTGTCCAAGACCGCGATACCGGTCAAGATCTCCAGGTCCGGGACGATTTCCGGGTTCAACGCCAGCCGCGGGCCGCAAGCCGCCATCCTGCTCTCGACCGCGCCGGATGCCCAGGGCGAGATCGCGGTGGTGCTGCGCGAGGGCCTCTTCAACACTCGCGACAGCCTGGAAATGATGGTGCGCGACAAGGTCTACCTGCTGATGCCGGCGCGGATGGTCGAAGGCGGCGAGGACTTTGACTGGGCGAAGTTCAAGGTGCTGCAGCGCGCGTAGCGCGCGCTGAGAGGAGAGCGGAGAGAAGAGATAGGCGAAAGACGCGCCGCTCCGATCGGCGTCAGTTATCCGCCTCTCGTCTCTCTCCTATCGCCTCTCCGGGTTTGCGCGGTTACCCGCGTAAAATCCCGCGCAGCCAGGCGCTGATATCTTCGATTTCTTCCAGGCACACCGAGTGCTGCATGGGGTATTCGTGCCACTCCACCTGGTAGCCGAGCCCGGCCAGAAACGTCCTGGAGTTCGCGCCCATCGCGTACGGCACGATCGGATCGGAAGTGCCGTGCGCCATGAAGATCGGGGTTTTGGCGTTGGCCGGCGCGGCCTCCTGCGGCAGGCTCTCCGCGAGCGGTAGATAGGTGGAGAGCGCCATCACACCGACGAGCTTCGCGGTATAACGTAATCCCGTCTGCAGCGCTATGGCGCCGCCCTGCGAAAAGCCCGCCAGCACGATATTGTTGTTCGCGATGCCGCGTGCGACCTCGCGCTCGATGAGCTTGATTATCGCCGCCTGCGACTCGCGCACGCCCTGATCGTCGGCGCGCCGGGATTTCCCTGCAAGATCCTCGAAAGACACGTCGTACCACGCGCGCATGACGTAGCCGTTGTTGATGGTGACCGGCCGCATCGGCGCGTGCGGGAAGACGAAACGAACGGGGGGTGCGCCCGCGAGGTCGAGCTCCTGCACGATGGGCACGAAGTCGTTGCCGTCGGCCCCCAGCCCGTGCATCCAGATCACGCTCGAAGTCGGCTTGGGGCCGGTCTCGATTTCGATCGCGTCGAGCAGTTGGGTCACGTGTAAGTTCAAATTAGCCGCCAAGGCGCCAAGCACGCCAAGAAAGGCATGAACGAGAATGGAACCGCCAAGGCCGCCAAGAGCGCCAAGAAAAGCAAGGACGCATCAAATCGGAATTCTTCACCGCAGACAGCTGTGGCGGTGGTTCGTCCTTGTTCGGCTTGTCATTTCTTGTCGTCCAATTCCCTCAATTGTTGTTCCTTGGCGTTCTTGGCGTCTTGGCGGTTCGATCTCATTTTTCGTCTTCTATCGGCGGCCATCGGCGTTCATCGGCGGCTAATTGATCTTGATCTATTTCTTGATTTTATCCGCGTGTATCTGCGTTTATCTGCGGCTAATCCCTGGTTTTCGGCCGGATGGCGGATTTCGGCCGGAACACCTTGATGATGTCTTCGTCGGTCTCGATGTAAGGGCCGCCGATGAGGTCCAGGCAGTAGGGCACCGCCGCGAAGATCCCAGGCACGATCTGCTCGCCATTCGGCCCTTTCACGCCTTCCAGCGTTTCCTTGATCGCTTTCGGCTGGCCCGGCAGGTTGAGGATCAGCGCCTTTTTCCGGATCACGCCGACCTGCCGCGACAGGATCGCGGTCGGCACGAACTTGAGACTGATCTGACGCATCTGCTCGCCGAATCCCGGCATCACCTTGTCCGCGACCGCGAGCGTCGCCTCGGGAGTGACGTCGCGCTGCGCGGGCCCGGTGCCCCCGGTGGTGAGCACCAGGTGGCAGCCTTCCTTGTCCACCAATTCCTTGAGCGCCGTCTCGATCGCGGGTTGTTCGTCGGGGATGAGGCGCGCCACCATCCGCCACGGCGTCGCGAGCGCCCTGTCGAACCATTCCTTCAGCGCGGGAATGCCCTCGTCCTGGTAGACGCCCTGTGAGGCGCGGTCGCTGATGGAAATGAGACCGATCAACAATTCTTCGGTTGCCATGTGCAAAGTATAACGTGAGCAGTCCTTGAGGAGCCGGAAAGGCGTGAATCGTGATTCGTGATTCGTGAGTTGAGGAAAATGACTTTAGTCCAAGCAGCGGTATTAATCGAATCACCATTCACGAATCACGACTCACGCTTTTCCTCCAGCAAGGCGCGCAGCGCCTGAAACAGCGCGCGGAAGCTGCGCGGCGGTTTGCCGGCCTCGCGCTCACGCAGCGTGTTGCGGATCAGCACGCGCAGCCGCTGCGCGTCGGCATGCGGATACCGGGTAAGCAGTTCGGCGAGAGCGCCGGGTTCGGCCAGCAGCCGCTCGCGCCACTGCTCGGTGCGCTTGAGCAGCGCGGTGTGGCTGCGCGACTGCGCTCGCCATGCGTCGAGCGCGGCGCGGATCGGTTCCGGATCCACCCCGCGCATCAGTTTGCCGATGTACTGGATCTGCCGGCGCCGCGCCTCGAATCGGGTGATGCGCCGCGTTTCCCTCACAGCGTCGCGCAGCGCTTCGGGCAGCTCGATCGTCGCGAGCTGCTCCTCGTTGAGCGCCACCAGCTCGACGCCGAGATCCTGCAGCGCGAGCACCTGCATCTTGCGCTGCGTCCTGCTAATCGGCGTTTCGTGGCTCATGACTGACCACAGCAGGAAAAACATCCATCGGCTTCAGATATACGGCTGTGAGCGCCGATTTAAAGCAAAAAAACTGAAAGCCTTCGCTTTCTTTGTCTTATGCATTTATCGGCGCCCCGGATGCGCCCGTGTAAGCTGCTATGATATCGCTTCCTTTTCTTCTTGGCCCGCTTGCGCAAGGGGCGCCGATGCCCGATTCGCATTTTTCCCACAGCGCCGACCGGCTCAAGCAGATCGCCGGGGACGTCCTCGACTACGCCGCGCAACGCGGCGCCGGCGCCGCTGAAACCGAAGTGAGCGAGGGCTTCGGGCAGACGGTCACGGTGCGCCGCGGCGAGGTCGAGACCATCGAGTACAACCGCGACAAGGGTATCGGCGTCACCGTCTTCATCGGCAAGCAGCGCGGGCATGCCAGCACCACCGACTTCTCGCCGCAGGCGGTGCGCGACACGGTGGATGCGGCGCTCTCGATCGCACGCTTCACCGCGACGGACGAATGCGCCGGGCTCGCGGACGAGGACATGCTCGCGCGCGAGGTGCGCGATCTCGACCTGTGGCACCCGTGGGGGCTGCCGGTGGAGCGCGCGATCGAGCTCGCCACGGCGTGCGAAGAAGCCGGTTTCGCAGTGGATGCGCGCCTCACCAATTCCGAGGGTGCCACGGTATCCACCCAGGAATCTCATTTCGTCTACGGCAATACGCTCGGCTTTCTCGCGGGTTACCCCGGCTCGCGCCATGGTGTGTGGTGCGCGCTGATCGCCGGCAAAAACGACGAAATGCAGCGCGACGACTGGTATGAGACCAGCCGCGACGCCGCCGAGCTGCCCGCAGCCGAGAGCGTGGGGCGCCGCGCGGGCGAGCGCGCGCTGCGGCGCCTCGGCGCGCGCAAGATCGCGACCACGCAGGTGCCGGTGTTGTTCGAAGCGCCGGTCGCCGCGAACCTGCTGGGGCATTTCGTGTCAGCGGTGAGCGGGGGCAACCTCTATCGCAAGTCCTCATTCCTACTCGACAGCGTCGGCAAGGCCGTGTTCTCGCCACGGGTAAACATCGGCGAGCAGCCGCACATCGCAAGGGGCTTGGCGAGCACGCCGTTCGACGAGGAAGGCGTGGCGACGCAGCCGCGCGATGTAGTCAAGGACGGCGTGGTGCAGGGCTACTTTCTCGGCAGTTATTCGGCGCGCAAGCTTGGGCTTCGCTCCACCGGCAACGCCGGCGGCAACCATAACCTCGTCCTGCAGGATACCGGCACCGACTTTGCGGGACTGCTCAAGACCATGAGCGCCGGTCTGCTGGTGACGGAACTACTGGGACAGGGAGTCAATCCGGTCACCGGCGACTACTCGCGCGGCGCCGCGGGCTACTGGGTGGAAGGCGGCGCAATCGCCTACCCGGTGCAGGAGATCACCATCGCTGGCAACCTCAAGGACATGTTCCGCGGCATCGTCGCGGTCGGCAACGACGTGATTTGCCGCGGTTCCCGTCAATGCGGTTCCATACTGATCGAGCGGATGACGATAGCGGGCGATTGATTCAGTGCTAAAATCAACAGTTTACAAAGCGGGCCGCCTTCATCATGTATTCGCTCAAGGACACCGTCGAGAGCTTCGATCCCGAGGTCTGGCGCGCGATCGAGCAGGAGTACCGGCGTCAGGAAGATCACATCGAGCTGATCGCCTCCGAAAACTACGCCAG
>JAHFRO010000087.1 GCA_023266245.1 Betaproteobacteria bacterium
TTCGGCGTCTTTAGGATGTAAAGCGTGACTGATGAGGCGTGACTGGTGAATCGTGACCGGTTTACGACTCACCCAGTCTGCACCGCTATAATGTGCGCCTCGACGTGAAGCTCACGGCATACTCACAAGGAAAAACATGAGCAACAAGGTTCTCTCCCACATAGACGCCGACGGCAACGCGACCATCGTGCTCAACCGTCCCGAGGTGCACAACGCGTTCGATCCCGAGATGGTGGAGGCGCTCACCGCCACCCTCACCAAGCTCGAATCCAACCCGAAGGTGCGCGCCATCGTCTTGACCGGCTCCGGCACGAACTTCTGCGCCGGCGCCGACATCGAGCACATGAAGAAGAGCGCGAAGTTCTCGCGCGCGCAGAACCTGGAATCAGCGCGCGCGACCGCGCTCATGATGCACACGCTCTACAAGCTGGAGAAGCCGTCCGTCGCCTGCGTGCGCGGCGCGGTGCGCGGCGGCGGCGTCGGGCTGGTTGCCGCGTGCGATATCGCGATTGCCGAGCGCGGCGCGACCTTCCGGCTCTCCGAGGTGAAGCTCGGCATCATCCCCGCCATGATCAGCCCATACGTGATCGCGGCGATCGGCGAGCACATGGCGCACCGTTACATGCTCTCGGGCGAGGAATTCGACTCCGCCGAGGCCTACCGCATCGGACTGGTGCACGATATCTGCGAGGAGCCGGAACTGAATGCCAATGTCGGCCGCATGCTGGCTCACCTGTATTCAAGCGGCCCCAACGCGGTGGTTGCGATCAAGCGGCTGATCCCCGAAGTCGCGTGCTCGGACATCGACGAGTCTATCGTCGAGAAAACCGCGCAGCGCATCGCCGAGATCAGGACCACGGCGGAGGCTCAGGAAGGATTGTCGGCCTTCCTCGAAAAGCGCAAGGCCGCGTGGGTCGAGCCCGCCTCGCAGAAGGCAAAACCCAAAAAGAAATGAACCGCCAAGGCGCCAAGGACGCCAAGAAGAACAAAGACGACAATTAAACCGCCAGGGTGCCGAGAGGGCTAAGGACAAGCGAAGCGATGAACTGTCACATCACGAATACGCCCAACACCGCGTACGGGTTTGTTACTACTATGGATACAAACGGGGCTTTCGCTTCTTGTCAGGTTTTAGTTTTCATTTTGGATCCTGTTTTCTTATTGTCTGTTTTTCTTGGCGTCCTTGGCGTCTTGGCGGCTAATTTTTGGTTGGTTCCAGCATGACGTTACCGCGCAAAGTCAAACTCGTCGAAGTCGGACCGCGCGACGGCCTGCAGAACGAGCCGACGCCGGTTGCAACCGCCGTCAAGATCGAGCTCATCCACCGGCTGCAGGACGCGGGACTGCCGGTGATCGAGGCGACCGCGTTTGTCTCGCCCAAGTGGGTGCCGCAGATGGCGGACAACGCGCAGGTGATGGCGGGCATCCGCCGCAAGCCCGGTGTTTCCTACCCGGTGCTGGTGCCGAACCGGAAGGGGCTCGACGCCGCGCTTGCCGCGGGCGCGCAGGAAGTCGTCGTGTTCGGCGCGGCGACCGAGACATTTTCGCAGAAGAACACCAACTGCTCGATCGCCGAGGGCCTCGCCCGCTTTGCCGAAGTGTGCAAGGAGGCGCTGGCGCAGCGACTCAAGGTACGCGGCGACATCTCGGTGTGCCTCGGCTGCCCGTACGAAGGCGAAGTAAAGCCCGAAGCGGTGGTGCGCGTCGCGCGCGCGCTCGATGACATGGGCTGCTACGAGATCACCATCGCCGACACCATCGGCGTGGGCACGCCGGGCAAGACGCGAGCCACGTTCGAAGCCGTGATGAAATCCATACCCATGGAGCGCCTCGCTGGCCACTTTCACGATACCTATGGCCAGGCGCTCGCCAACATCTACGCCGCGCTCGCATGCGGGGTCGCAACCTTCGATTCCTCGGTCGCGGGCCTCGGCGGCTGTCCGTACGCCAAGGGCGCGACCGGCAACGTCGCGACCGAAGACGTGCTCTACATGCTGAACGGCCTCGGCATCGATACCGGCGTGGACATCGCGAAGCTCATCGCCGCGGGCGAATACATCTGCGGCGTCCTCGGGCGCCCCACCCATTCCAAAGCAGCCCGCGCCCTCGCCGCAAAAGCAAAGGCTGCATGACCGATGAAACCGCCGATGATCTCTGTGGCTTGTTATTGGTTTTCTATCGGCGTTCATCAGCGGTTTCAAGCAGCTTTTTCACACCGCGCCCGCCTTGCGCAGCAGCTCCGCGATCGCCTCCGCCATCCTGCGGTAACCCTTGGCGTTGGGATGGATCGGATCGGCCTTCATCTCGGGCGAGTAGAGCACGCCGGTCACGACCTTCCCTTCGTAGGGAATGCCGAACTCCTTCGCGAGCTCGGCGTAGAACTCGGGCGCGCTGGTGAGGAGCGCAGGCTTGGGCACGCCCACCAGCACCACTGCGATGCCGCGCTCTTTCAGGGTCCTGATGATCGCGCGCAGATTCGATCTGATCTCGGTATCGCTCACCTTGCGCAGCATGTCGTTGCCGCCGTGGCACACGATCACGAGGCGCGGGCGGTGCTCCTCGATCACTTGCGGCAGTCGCCGCAGGCCCTGCGCGGTAACCTCTCCGGGAACGCCGGCGCGGACCACTTGCCGGCCGATCAGCTGTGATAGCACCGCGGGATAGCTCTCGTTCTCCGCCGCGCCGGTGCCGTAGGTAAGACTGTCTCCAAAGGCGACGACCACGTCCGTGCTTGCGAGCCGCGGCAGCTTTTGCACCTTCTCGCCGCAGCCGGCGATGGTAATAGCGATCGCGGCCGCAACCAGCCACCGAGCAAGTCTCACGAAACTATCCGAAAAAATCATTTAGCCGCCGATACACACCGATGAAAATCAAAGCAAGCCACAGAGGAATCGGCGTTCATCGGCGGTTTCACTTGCTTTTCTGATTCAATTTGCCCCAGCGGAAATCGCGGATGATCTCGCGCGCGCAGTTGTGTCCCGGGATTCCGCTCACACCGCCGCCGGGATGCGTGCCGGCGCCGCACAGGTAGAGCCGCTTGATGGGCGCGCGGTAGTCGGCGTGCCCCAGCACCGGGCGCGCGCTGTAAAGCTGGTCGAGCGTGAGCGCGCCGTGGAAGATGTCCCCGCCGGTGAGGCCGAACTCGCGCTCGAGATCGGGCGGCGAGAGCACCCTGCGCCCGAGCACCGAGGTCTTGAAGTTAGGCGCGTAGCGGTTGACGGTGTCAATCACATGGTCGGCGGCGGGCTCTTTTATCTCGTCCCAGTGGAGGCCCTCGGGCAGCTCGGGATTGAAGTGCTGGCAGAACAGGCTTGCGACATGGTGTCCCTGCGGCGCGAGCGTGTCGTCCACGGTGGACGGGATCAGGATCTCGATCACCGGCGCGCGCGAGCACCCGTAGGTGCGAGCGTCGAAGTAGGCCTGCTCCAGGTAAGCGAGCGATGGCCCGATGATGATGCCCGACTGGTGATGCTCCTGGACGTGGCTTCCCGGCAGGCAGGTGAAATCCGGCAGCTCGGATAACGCGACGTTCATGCGGAAGGTTGCGGAGGCGCACTTGTAGGCACGGATACGCTGCACGAAGTCGGCATCGAGCACATGCTCGTCCACGAGCCTGAGGAACAGCAGCTTGGGATTGAGGTTGGAGACCACGCAGCGCCCGTCTATCACGCTGCCGTCGGCGAGCTGCACGCCCTGCGCGCCGCGGTTGTCCACGCACACCTGCGCCACCTCGCAGCCGGTGGTGATCTCCACGCCGCGGCGCTGCGCCTCCTTCGCCATCGCCTGCGTGATCGCCCCCATGCCGCCCACCGCGTGGCCCCACGCGCCGCGTTGCCCGTTCACCTCGCCGATCACGTGGTGCAGCAGCACGTAGGCCGAGCCCGGCGCGTAGGGGCTGGCGAAGTTGCCGACCACCGCGTCGAAGCCGAACGCGGCCTTGAGCGCGTCGCACTCGAACCAGGAATCGAGCAGCTCGCCCGCGCTCTTGGTGAAGAGATCGAGAAAGTCGCGGCGCGCCGCCATGTCGAGCGCGCGCACGCGGTTCGCCGCGGCGAGCGCAGAAAGCGCGTCGCGCAGCCCGCCGCCGATGTTGGGCGGGGTCTTGAGCAGCAGCTCGCGCAGCGTGCCGCCCACGCGCTCGAGCATCGCGTAGTAGCGCGGCAACGTTTCCGCGTCGCGCTGTGAAAAGCGCGCCACCTCGGCTTGCGTCGCGGCAAGGCTGCCGCCGATCTTGAGATAGTCGCGGTCGGAAAGCGGCAGGAAATTGGCGATCGGGCGCGGCAGGATCCGGAGCCCGTGCTCGGCGAGCTTCAGATCGCGCATCACTTTGGGATGCAGCAGGCTCACCGTGTAGGCGGCGGTCGAATTGCGGAAGCCCGGGAAGAATTCTTCGGTCACCGCCGCGCCGCCCACCACCGCGCGGCGCTCGAGCACCCTCACCCTGAGCCCCGCGCCCGCGAGGTAGCAGGCGCAGGTGAGCCCGTTGTGTCCGCCGCCGATGATGACCGCGTCGTAGGGTATGTGTTGCGCCATCAACCGCCTTGTCGTTCCATGCCGCGACCCGGGGAAAAACGGTGAGGAAAGTGGCGCGCCCGGCGGGAGTCGAACCCACGACCTTTGGCTTCGGAGGCCAACACTCTATCCTCTGAGCTACGGGCGCGTACGGGTCGGATTTTAACACAGCTGACCCGCACTATCGCTCCGAAATCAAGGTTTTACCCGCTAATCGATTGTGGCTATAATGAGCGCCTTTCGTGCGTACTGCTGAAGGTCGTTCCATGGCAGAAATCCACATTGAAGAACATTCCTCCCCGATCAAGACGCCGAAGCAATTTGTCGTGGTGGTCGTGCTCGCGTTCCTGGTGCCGATCACGCTGATCGTGATGATCTCGCAACTGGTCACGAGCGGCGGCGACTTCAGCAAGGCCAATCCCGGCATGTCGGACGAGGCGATCGCCAAGCGCTTGAAGCCGGTGGGCGAAGTGGCGGTCGATCCCACACAACCCAAGGCCGAGCCGGCGCCGGCCACACCGGTGGCGGTAGCGGCGGCACCGGCGGCGGCCACTGCCACGCCCGCAAAGGGTGGCAACGCCGCCAAGGGCAAGGTGGTGTATGACGCAACCTGCGTCGTGTGTCACGGTGCCGGCGTCGCGGGCGCGCCCAAGACCGGCGACAAGGCGGCATGGGCGCCGCGCGTGAAAAGCGGCATGGACGCGCTCTACACGAGCTCGCTCAAGGGCAAGAACGCGATGCCGCCCAAAGGCGGCAACACTTCGCTCGCCGACGCCGACGTAAAGGCGGCGGTGGACTACATGGTGAGCCTGGTCAGGTAAACGGTGAATGGTAAATGGTGAACGGTAAGGCGCAGCAATTGCTGCGCCTTTTTTGTTCCGCGCAGGCCTACGAGTCACCAGTCACGAGTCACGATTCATCAGTCACGATCTAACAGTCGCGCATTATCAGTCACGCACTAAATGGCGACCATCGCAATCGGCGATATCCAGGGCTGCTACGACCAGCTGATGCGGTTGCTCGAGCGCTGCGGCTACGACGAGCGGCGCGACCGGCTGTGGTTCGTCGGCGACCTGGTGAACCGCGGACCGCAGTCGCTCGAGACGGTGCGTTTCGTCAAAGGCCTGGGCGAGCGCGCGGTCACCGTGCTCGGCAATCACGATCTCGCCCTGCTCGTCATCGCGGAAGGCATCAGGAAACCCCACGCCATCGACACCTTCGGCGACATACTTGCGGCTCCCGACCGCGAAGAGCTGCTCGCCTGGCTGCGGCAGCAGAAGATGATGCACGCGGAACACGGCTACGCGATGGTGCACGCGGGGCTGCTCCCGCAATGGAGCGTCACCCAGGCGCTCGCGCTCGCGCGGGAGGCGGAACTGGCGCTCAGCGGGCCCGGTTACCGCGAGTTCCTGCGCCAGATGTACGGCAACCGGCCGGTGCGCTGGCGCGATGATCTCGCCGGCTACGACCGCCTGCGCATCATCGTGAACGCGATGACGCGCATGCGCCTCGCCACCGCCGACGGCACGCTGGAATTCAGCCACAAGGTGGGGCTCGCCAATCTCCCGCCGGGCTACCTGCCGTGGTACGACGTTCCGGGGCGCGCCAGCCGCGACACCGTCATCCTCTTCGGCCACTGGGCGGCGCTCGGACTGCTGTTGCGCGACGACGTGGTGGGACTGGACAGCGGTTGCGTCTGGGGGCGCGCCCTCAGCGCGCTGCGGCTCGAAGACCGCCGGCTGTTTCAGTGCGATTGTCACGAGCTGGAGGGAACAACGACCGAGCAATAGCTTCGGGCGCGGCGTGCGCCAGCTCGCGCCGGTGCTGGCCGCGGTTCTCGAGCGGCGGGAGGAAAGCGAGCCGCGCGCGGATCTCGGGTTGCGTCACCATCAGCCTGAGCGTGTCCCACAGCGACTTGTCGCCGTCGTACGCCGCTTCCACGCACAGCGTGCCGTCGGCGCGCTCAAATCGAATCGCCACCGGATAGAGGGCGGCACCCGCGATCACCCCCGGCTGCAGCAGCGAAGAGTTGAATTTCAGCACCGTGTCTCCGTCGGTGGTGGTGGCCTCGGGGAACACCGCCACCGGGTCGCCGTCGCGCATCACCTGGGCCAGACTCTCGTTGACGCGCGCCGTGTCGTGACGCCGCGCGCGCTCGATGAAGAGCGTGCCTGCTTGCGCGCACAGCCAGCCGATTAACGGCCACGCGCGCACCTCGGACTTGGCGACGAAGCGCACCGGCAGCACCGCGTCGATGGCGATGATGTCGAGCCATGAGACGTGGTTGGCGACGATCATCAGCGGCTGCGCTGCCGCGCGCGGCGGCCCGCCGCTCACTTCCAGTTTCACCGCGAGGATCGCGAGCAGCTCGCCCGACCAGCGCTCGACCTCCTCACGCCGGCGCGCGGTGCTCATGAAAGGATAAAGCAGGCCGGCGGTCGCCACGCCGCGCGCGAGGTGCAGCCCGACGCGCGCGAGGTGCAGCACTCGCGTGGCCCGTGAAGTCAACCGCTCACTCATGGCGGCCATTATATTGCCCCGCCCTTTCCGGTCCGGGGCTGGTGCGCCTCTCACCGCCAACGAGAGCGGCGGACAGCGGTCAGTGCGTGACGCGTGCGGTGCGTCCGTCGGAAAGCACGCGCACGCGATCGCCGGGCTTGAAGGTTACGCCGGTGGGCTGCATCACTGCGATGCGCCGGCCGTCGTCGAGCCTGACGGTGATCTCGAGTCCGGGCTGCGTGCCGGCCTGGGCGGAGGCCTCGCCGGCAACCCCGCCCGCGACGGTTCCTATTACCGAGCCCACCACCGCGCCGCGCCCGCGCCCGACTTCGGCGCCGATCACGCCGCCGACCACCGATCCTGCTGCCGGACCGACGCCGGTGCGCGTACTTTCAACCTCCACCTCGCGTACGCTCTCGACCACGCCCGGGTATTCCTGCTGCTCGCGCTGCGGTGGCGGCGCACGCCGCGTGTCTGCGTCGTTTTCCCACGGCACACCCGGCGCGCAGCCGCCGAGCAGCCATGCCGCCACAACCATGAACAGTACCGGGGACCTCGAAGTCATCCTAAAAATCCTATAAACCGCCGATGAACGTAGATAAGACCAACCCCAAGAGCTTTAGCCACAGAGGACACAGAGTTCACAGAGAAGGCGAATCACGACAAAGAAAGGCGTTTGGGTCTTTCAACTCTCTGTGTTCTCTGTGATCTCTGTGGCTTGTTATTGATTTTCTATCGGCGTTTATCGGCGTTCATCTGCGGCTGATCCTATTGTTCTTTAGATGGGTTCCTCGCCGAGATTATCTCACCACGGCGTGGTGCCGAAGTTTTCCCTGTAACGCTGCGCGATCTCCTCGCGCGTGAAAAGGTGGTTCTGCCCGCCGCGCCGTGCGATCTTGATCGCGCCGAGCAGCGAGGCGAGCCGGCCGGTGGTCGGCCAGTCGAGCCCGGCGGCGATGCCGTAGAGCAAGCCCGCGCGGTAGGCGTCGCCGCAGCCGGTCGGGTCCACCACCTCATCCGGCTTAACGCACGGGATCTCGATGCGCTGACCGTTGGTGCAGACGAGCGAGCCGTCCGCGCCAAGCGTGACCACCAGCGCCCTCACCATTTTCGCCAGTTCCTCGAGCTTCCTGCCGGTGCGGTCCTGCAACAGCCGGCCTTCGTAATCGTTGACGGCGACATAGCTCGCCATCCGCACGAATTCGAGCAGCTCCTCCCCGCTGAACATCGGCAGGCCCTGCCCGGGATCGAACACGAACGGGACGCCTGCCGCGTGAAACTCGCGCGCGTGCTGCAGCATGCCTTCGCGGCCGTCGGGGGCGATGATGCCGAGCTTTACATCCTTTGCTTCGTGCACATGATTCTCGTGCGAATGGTTCATCGCCCCGGGGTGGAATGCGGTGATCTGGTTGTCGTCGAGGTCGGTGGTGATGAAGGCCTGCGCGGTGAAGGTGTTGGGGATCCTGCGGATGTGCTGCTGCGGGATTCCGAGCTTCTTCAGCCGATAGTCGTACGGCTGATAATCATCGCCGACGGTCGCCATGACGATCGGCTCGCCGCCCAGCATGTTCATCGTGTAGGCGATATTGCCGGCGCAGCCGCCGAACTCGCGCCGCATGTCCGGCACCAGGAACGCGACGTTCAGGATATGCAGCTGATCGGGCAGGATGTGGTTTTTGAAGCGGTCGCGGAACACCATGATGGTGTCGTAGGCGATCGAACCGCAAATCAGCGTGCGCATCGGGCTCCCCCGGAGAATCGGGGCGAAATTATAACACCGCGAAATAGAGGCCGAACCGCAAAGGCGCAGAGGAAACGCAAAGTTGTTGATCGG
The DNA here is from genome assembly GCA_023266245.1 of Betaproteobacteria bacterium. GTDB lineage: Bacteria > Pseudomonadota > Gammaproteobacteria > Burkholderiales > SG8-41 > SG8-41. The sequence continues at coordinate 8,846 of JAHFRO010000087.1, forward strand.
TTTTCTTTGCGAACCTTGGCGTCTTGGCGCCCTGGCGGTGAGGCTGTTGCTTTAGGGCGTCAGCCGAGCAGCACCAACAGCCAGACTACCGGGACATTGATCAGCGAGAGCATCACCGCAGCGCTGCCCATGTCCTTGGCGCGCTTGGCGAGGACGTGGTCTTCGAGCGAGACGCGGTCGGTGACCGCCTCGATGCTGGAGTTGAGCAGCTCCACCACCAGCACCAGCAGCACGCTCGCCA
>JAHFRO010000271.1 GCA_023266245.1 Betaproteobacteria bacterium
GTCGAGATCATGCTGAACTCCCCGCTTATCGCGGACCTCGTCTTCAAGGGCGAGGTGCACGAGATCAAGCAGATCATGGCGAAGTCGCGCGAGCTGGGCATGCAGACCTTCGACCAGCACTTGTTCGACCTCTACGACCAGGGGATGATCAGCTACGAGGATGCGCTGCGCAACGCCGACTCGGTGAACGAGCTGCGTCTGATGATCAAGCTCCACAGCAAGGAAGCGAAGGAAAAGGACGTGATGACCGGCATCGAGCACCTGAACATTGTCTGATCCCGGACGCCGCGCGCCGGGTCAGATGCGCCGGTTCGAGCCGACGGAAAAGCTCCCGCAGCTCAACCGGCGCGGAGGATGAAACGCCGGTGGAGATAGCCGGCGTTTTTTTGCTCATGCCCATTCCGTTCGATCTCCAGACGTTTCTCATCGCCGCGGCAGTGGTCGCCGCGGCGTACGTCATCTTCGGCATCTCCGCCTTCGGGGCCGCGATGTTCACGGTGCCGGTACTGTCGCACTTCCTTCCGCTCGACTTCGTGCTGCCGATCGTAATCGGGGCTTCGTTGCTCGCGCGGGCGAGCATGACCGCCCGCGCGACCCCCTCTAGGGTCCTTGCCGTACCGGATGCCCCGAGGACTTCGGCGGATAGCGCAGCTGCACGGTGACCGCGGACGGGTCGAGCTTGCCGAGCTTCACCAGCCTCGCCTCGATCGCCGCGCGGCTGCGGTTGTGGGCCCGCGCGAGCTCGTCCACCGCCCTGCCGGCGTCGAACGCGCTGGCGAGGCGCTGTTCCTCCTCGGTGGTCCAGCGCGATCCGGAGCCCGACGCCGGCGGGTCGGGTTTTCGCTCCGGCGACGGCGCGGGTGCGCGGACGCCTTCGACCGCGCGCACCGCCTCGAACAGCGCCCGCACGGTGTCGGGATGCTGGTACGGGCTGTCGGCGGTGAACTGCTCGCCGGTCGCCGGGTGAACCCCGTTCGCCAGGGCGTTGAGTATCTTCAATGTTTGTTCCCTATCCATGGTTCCTTCCTCCGCGTTGTTGGTTATGCGAGCCGCATTCACAGCCCGCGTGATACTTCCCGCTGGTCGCGCCTGCACCTGAATCGCTGTTGCGCGAGTTTGCGTGTACGCCTCAACGCGGCGGGAGTCGCGCCGGTTGACGGCGAGCCGCGTGGCGCGGAGGCAATCTCAATATGTTGTGGCTGTGCGGCCGGGAGGCGCGAGGTCGTGGATTACCTGGTAAGCGGTAAGCAGCGAGTAGTAAGCGGTAAAATCCGTCAGGGCGCGCAGTCAACGGTTACTGCCTGATATCGCGACAGTATTACATCAGAGCGAGGAGAGCGTTCAAATTCTAGGGGTCATTTCGGACCCCATTGCACGTAGATCCGACGGAGCCATGGAATTCGACAGCATGATGATCCCGCTCTGGATCAAGCTTGCCTATACGAGTTTCGTAGCGATCACGGTGGCGGTCTACGTGGTCAAGTACAGTCCCGGCAACTTCCTCTGGTTCTCGGACATCGCTTTGCTGGCCACAGTGCCCGCGCTCTGGCTCGAGAGTCGTTTGTTGGCGAGCATGATGGCGGTCGGGGTACTGCTGCCGGAGGTGCTTTGGAACGCAAGTTTCTTTGGACAGCTCTTGACGGGCAGGCGCATGACTGGGTTGACCGACTACATGTTCGATCCGCGCAAGCCGCTGTATCTCAGGGCGCTCTCGCTGTTTCACGTGTTCTTGCCCCTATTGCTGCTCTGGATGATCGCTCGACTCGGATATGCACCAGAAGCGTGGGTTGCGCAGACGGCTCTTGCCTGGATCGTGCTCCCGCTGAGTTACCGGCTCACTGATCCTAGCGAGAATGTGAACTGGGTGTTTGGACTGCGCGGCAAGCCGCAGCAGCGCATACCACCATTGGTTTATCTCGGTCTGCTGATGATCGGCTTTCCAGCGCTTGTTTATCTTCCTACGCACTTGCTGCTTCAGATGCTATTCGGGTGACATACTTTTACGCATGCTCCCGGCGACGAGCTTGTACTCGAACAGCCGGCACTCGAGCGCGCCGTTGTAGAGCGGGGTGCGCCTGGAGGCGGCGAGGCCGATGAGCTTGGGCAGTCGCAGGTCGGCGGAGAAGAGGTAGGCGGTCCAGCCGGCGAAGCGCTGCTTGAGTGCGTCGCCGAGCTTCGGATAGAACGCGGCAAGTTCGTCCTGTCCCCCCAGCCGCTCGCCGTAAGGTGGATTCATTACAAGAATGCCGGGTTTCGCAAGCGGCGGGCTTGCATCCAGAACATCCATCTGCTTGATCTGGACCGCCTCCGTTAACCCTGCTGCTAAAAGATTCTCGCGCGCATGCGCGAGAATCTTTCCTGACTTGTCGCTGCCGTAGATCGGCAGTGGGTTTGCAGGCTTTCGCCGCGCGCCGGCCTTGTCGCACAGCGCGCGCCACTTCTTCGCGTCGAAGTTCTCGAGCTGTTCGAAGCCGAAAGAACGGTTGATGCCCGGCGCAATATCAAGAGCGATCATTGCCGCCTCCACCAGGAACGTCCCGCTGCCGCACAGGGGATCGAGGAGCGGCGTGGGCGGGTTCCAGCCGGCGAGCTTGAGGATGCCCGCCGCGAGGTTCTCGCGCAGCGGCGCCTCGCCGCCCTCGACGCGCCAGCCGCGCTTGAAGAGCGCCTCACCCGAGGTGTCGAGGTAGAAGGTGGCTTCGTCGCGGGTGAGGAAGGCGTGGATGCGCACGTCGGGCTTGGCGGTATTTATGTCGGGGCGCTTCCCGCGCGCGGCGCGGAAGGCGTCGCACACCGCGTCCTTGATCCTGAGCGTTGCGAAGTCGAGGCTTTTGAGCGGCGATTTGATCGCAGAGACGTTGACGCGGATAGCGCGGCGCACGTCGAACCAGCGTGGCCAGGAGAGCGCGCACGCGGCGTTGTAAATGTCCTGCTCGCTGCCGTAGCGCGCGTGCCCGACCTGCCACAGCACGCGGCTCGCGACGCGGCTTTCGAGGTTGGCGGCGTAGCAGAGCGCGAAATCGCCCGCGAAGGCGACGCCGCCGTCAACGGCTTTTATGTCGCGCGCGCCGAGGACTTGCAGTTCCGCGGCGAGCACCTGCTCCAGCCCGCGCGGGCAGGTGGCGAAAAACTTCTCCATCAAAACTGTAGAAACCGCA
>JAHFRO010000088.1 GCA_023266245.1 Betaproteobacteria bacterium
CGGTGCCGAAGAGCGTCAAGATCGAGCTCACCGCCCGCTGCGACTTCGAGTGTTTTTTCTGCGCCTCGCACACGCGGCCGCGCGAGAAGTCCGATATGCCGTGGGAGTTCTACACACGCATCGTCAAGGAGCTGCGCGAGCTCGGGGTCGAACAGCTGGGCGTGTTCTACCTGGGCGAGTCTTTCCTCTGCGACTGGCTGCCGGAGGCGATTCGATATGCCAAGCAGGACTGCGGCTACCCGTATGTGTTCCTCACCACCAACGGCCGGCTTGCCACCGCCGACCGCGTGCGCGAATGCATGCTCGCCGGGCTTGACAGCCTGAAGTTCAGCTTCAACTTCTGCGGCCCCGGGCAGTTCCACGACGTGACCCGCGTCAAGGCCGACGAGTACCACACGGTGGTCAACAACCTCAAGGACGCGCGCTGGATCAGGGACTATGTCGAAGTCACCATCGGCCACCGCTGCGGCGTCTACGCCTCGAGCATTCTTTACGACGGCGAACAGCGCGAGCGCATGAAGGAAGCGGTGGCGGAGATCCTGCCGTACGTGGACGAGCACTACTGGCTACCCCTCTACGGCCACGCAGGCCTGACGGCCGGCGCCAGTGGCGCCACGCCCACTGGCAATCAGGGTCGCGTCGACGCGCCCAGGAAGCCACTGCCGTGCTGGTCGCTGTTCACGGAAGGGCACATCACTTACGACGGGCGGCTTTCGGCTTGCTGCTTTGATCACAACCTCCGCTACAACATGGGCGACCTGCGCCACCTGTCGTTCCTGGAGGCATGGCACAGCCAGCCGTTCCAGAAGCTGCGCGAGGCGCACCTCAGGGAAAACGTGCTCGGTACCGCGTGCGAGAAGTGTATCGCCTACGAATGAGGCAACTCCGGTAACGTTATTTTAATTATCCGAAAACACCCAGGGAGAAGCATGCGATGGGATCCATCACCGACCGCATCGACAATACCACCAAGATCCCGCCCCAGTACCTGAAAGCAGTGCTGCCGGCGCCGAAGAGCGTGAAGCTCGAAATCTCGCCGCGCTGCAACTACCGCTGCGGCTTTTGCGCGCTGCGCACACGGGAGGTGCAGCCGAAGTGGGACATGGACTTCGGGCTGTTCCAGCGCATCACGCGGGAAATGCGCGAGGCGGGCGTCGAGGAGATCGGCTTGTTCTACCTCGGAGAGTCGTTCATGAATCCGCGGCTCCTGGTGGACTGCATCGCCTACCTCAAGGGCGAAATCGGGATGCCATACGTCTTCCTCACTTCGAACGCCTCGATGGCGTTTCCCGAGGCGACGGAGGAATGCATGAAGGCCGGGCTCGACTCGCTCAAGTGGTCGGTGAACGCCGCCGACGAGGAGCAGTTCGAGAAGATCATGGGCGTGAAGGGCAGGCTCTACCGCAACGCGCTCGACAACATCAAATCCGCATGGGAAGTGCGGGCGCGCGGCGGCTACAAGACCGGCCTTTACGCGTCTTCCATCCAGTACGACGGTGAGCAGCAGGTGAAGATGGAGCAGCTTCTTTTGCAGCGCGTGCGGCCGTACGTGGACCAGCACTACTGGCTGCCGCTTTACTCGATGGGCGCGTTCGCGACGCAGCGTGAGGAACAGCTCGGCTATCGGCCGACCGCCGGCAACCAGGGGCGGATCGGGGCGTTGCGCGAGCCGCTGCCGTGCTGGTCGGCGTTCACCGAGGGCCATGTCACCGCCGAAGGCAAGCTCTCGGCGTGCTGCTTTGACGCGACTGCCCACTGGGCGATGGGGGACCTCACCAAACAGTCGTTCATGACGGCCTGGAACTCGGAACCGTTTGTCAGACTGCGCGAAGCGCACCTGCGCAAGGACGTGCGCGGCACCGTGTGCGAGCAGTGCATCGCCTATGAGTGACCGCGCGCCGCCGGCTACGTGACCCCGCGCCGACGCGCCATGTTGGCGCCCATCGCGGCCAGATCCTCGCGTGAGAGCAGCATCTCGGCGAGGGGAAAGACGTTCGCCTCCTCCACCGCGATGTGCGACTGATAGAGCTTGATGAAGTGGTCCACCGCCAGTGCGTCGAGCGCCGCGCTTTCGCCTTCCATCACCAACTGCAACGCAGCGCGCAACTCGGTCCACGCGCGCTCCATCGTACGGTGCTCGGTGGCGATGTCGGCCACCAGCCGTGTCAGGGAGGAGCCGCGGCCGATGGTCGCCGCCGACATCATGCGCGGCAGCAGGTCCTGCTCCTCGTCCTCGTGGTGCAGATGGCTGGCGGTGTCGAAGTAACGGATCACGTTTAACGCCGCCTGCCGCGACTGCTTGTCGCAGCCGTGGTCCTGCAGGTGCGCGACCAGCTGCCGCAGCGTGTCGCACTCCGCGCGGATACGCACGTGACACGCCTTCAGCATCTCGAGCGGATGGGTAAAATCCGGCAGTTCCTTACCCGGCATTTCGCTCATTGTATTTGCGTTATACCACGACCAGCGGGCTGCGCGTGCGTGCTACGGCAACCATGTAGAAAACACCGCCTGCGCGCCGATCCACGCCGCGATCCTGATGCCCTTCGTGGGCCCGTGCCTCAGGGCCACCATGCCGAGTGTGATATAAATCACGAGCGCGATCACCCTGGCGGTCAGCCAGGAGTGGACGAGCGGGTATAGCCGCAGCATCGAGGCGAGCGCAATGGCGCTCGCGATCGGCAGCGTGTCCACCACGTGCGGCACCACTTTCACCCAGCGGCGGCGCATGATCGCGGCATCCCGGATCATGCCGACTCCGCGTAGTAAAAATCCCAAATCGACTGCGAGCACGCCGCGAAACCGTCGGGGGCGTGGCAGCCGGGCGCCATCTCAACCGCCAGCCGCCTGCGACCGGCTGTTCCTTCGCCCTTTTTGATACAGATCAAGGATTCTTCAGATAGCGGTGCGAGTCCGGCTTGCAGAGATTGACGGCCTATATGTGGTAGCCGCATAGTCCAGACGTACAAGATGTAGTAGCGCCTAGGGGACGGAAACTACATAAAAAAAACATGATAGAAGCTTCTTTATCCCAAGTCATCAAGCGGGACGGCAGCGTGCGGCCGTTCGATATCAGCAAAATTGGCTCGGCGATCGCGCGCGCCGGCGCGGCAACGGGCGAGTTCGGCGAAGCCACCGCACACCGGCTCGCGTCCAACGTGGCGGACGAGCTGGCGCGCGCCGTGGGCGCGCGTGCGCCCGCAATTGAGGACATACAGGATCTCGTCGAGCTCGCGCTGCTGCGCGCCGGATTTTTCCGCACCGCGCGCGCCTACATCGCCTACCGCGAGCAGCACCAGCGGCTGCGCGAGGACCGCAGGACGCTGCTCGATGTCGCGGCCTCGGTCGAGGAGTACCTCGAGCAGCAGGACTGGCGCGTCAACGCCAACGCCAACCAGGGTTACTCGCTGGGCGGGCTGATCCTCAACGTCGCGGGGAAAGTCACCGCAAACTACTGGCTGCACCACGTTTACCCGCCCGAAGTCGGCGCCGCCCACCGCGAAGGCGACATCCACATTCATGATCTCGACATGCTGGCCGGTTACTGCGCGGGCTGGTCGCTGCGCACCTTCCTCGCTGAAGGGTTGAACGGCGTGCCCGGCAAAGTCGAGGCCGGGCCTCCCAGGCACCTGTCGAGCGCGGTGGGGCAGATCGTCAACTTTCTCGGCACGTTGCAGAACGAATGGGCTGGCGCGCAGGCGTTCAGCTCCTTCGACACCTACATGGCGCCGTTCATCCGCAAGGACGAGCTGTCCTACCGGGACGTGAAGCAGTGCATCCAGGAATTAATCTACAACCTCAACGTCCCATCGCGCTGGGGCACGCAAACGCCGTTTTCGAATCTCACGTTCGACTGGGTGTGCCCCGAAGATCTGCGCGAGCAGGTGCCGGCGATCGGGGGCGAGGAAATGCCGTTCACCTTCGGCGAACTGCAACCCGAGATGGAGATGATCAACCGCGCCTACATCGAGGTCATGATGCAGGGCGACGCCAAGGGCCGCGTGTTCACCTTCCCGATTCCCACCTACAACATCACCCCCGACTTTCCGTGGGATTCGCCAAACAGCAATCTTCTGTTCGAGATGGCGGCGAAGTACGGGCTGCCCTACTTCCAGAACTTCGTGAACTCCGAGCTCAAGCCCAACATGGTCCGTTCGATGTGCTGCCGGCTGCAGCTCGACCTGCGCGAGCTCCTGAAGCGCGGCAACGGGCTTTTCGGCAGCGCGGAGCAGACCGGCTCGTTGGGCGTGGTCACCCTCAACTGCGCGCGGCTCGGTCACCTCTGCCGGGGCGACGAAGCGGGACTTCTCAGGCGCATGGACGAGCTCCTCGCGCTGGCGAAGACCAGTCTCGAGATCAAGCGCAAGGTGATCCAGCGCCACATGGACAATGGGCTCTTTCCCTATACCAAGCGATATCTCGGCACGCTGCGCAACCACTTTTCGACCGTCGGCGTGAACGGCGTCAACGAGATGATCCGCAACTTCACCGGTGACGCGCACGACCTCACGACCGACGAAGGTCATGCGTTCGCGTGCCGGCTGCTCGATCATGCGCGCGCGCGCATCCTCGTCTTCCAGAAAGAGACCGGGCATATGTACAACCTCGAAGCAACCCCGGCCGAAGGCACGACCTACCGCTTCGCGAAGGAAGACCGGAAGCGCTACCCGGACATCATCCAGGCCGGCACGCCGGACATGCCCTATTACACCAATTCGTCGCAGCTGCCGGTCGGCTTCACCGACGACCCGTTCGAGGCGCTCGAGCGTCAGGAGGAGTTGCAGATGAAGTACACCGGCGGCACTGTGCTGCACCTCTACATGACCGAGCGCTTGAGCTCCCCTCATGCCTGCAAAACACTGGTGCGGCGCGCGCTGGAGCGTTTCCGGCTGCCGTACATCACCGTCACGCCGACCTTCTCGATCTGCCCGCGGCACGGCTACCTCGCCGGCGAGCACCCGTTCTGCCCCAGGTGCGACGAAGAACTCATCGCGCGCAAGCGCAGGGAACTCAGGGCGGCATGAATCCAACAACCGGAGGACTGCGATGAACGATATGACTCAAACCCGTCTGATTGCCGACGAAATCGTATTGCGTGACGAGGAGCGCCAGCCGTGCGAAATCTGGACGCGGGTGATGGGCTACCACCGCCCGGTGTCGTCGTTCAACATCGGCAAGAAGGGCGAGTTCCATGAGCGCAGATTTTTTGTGGAGTGGCGCGCGCCAATTGCTGACTAGAGCGGATCTCAGAAATGGATGCCGAGCAGGATTTCCGGCGTAGGGTGGGCATTCATGCCCACCACGTTGATCGGTGGGCCGGGGCCCACCCTACGTACTTGCGGATCGGCGGGGTCGTTCCTCTCTCGACCACCGATTATCCGGATCACCTGTCCGCGGTCGTGTTCTGCCAGGGCTGCCCCTGGCGCTGCGGCTACTGCCACAACCCGCACCTGTTGCCGCGGCGCAACGCTCAGGAAATCCCGTGGCAGGACGTGATGCAGTTCCTCGCACGCAGACGCGGGCTCCTCGATGCCGTGGTGTTCAGCGGCGGCGAACCGACGCTGCAGTCCGGCATCGTCCACGCCGCCGCGGCAGTTAAGGCGCTCGGGTTCAAAGTCGGCCTGCACACCGCCGGCATTTATCCGCGCCGGCTGCGGACCGTGCTGCCGCTCGTCGACTGGGTCGGCATGGATGTCAAAGCGCCGTTTGTCGATTATTCGCTGATCACCGGAATTGCGGGCAGCGGCGAGCGTGCGCTGCAGAGCGTGCAGCTGATCCTCGACAGCGGCGTAGATTATGAATTCCGCACTACGATGCATCCGGCACTCCATTCGTGCGAGAAGGTGGTCGCGCTGGGCGAGACGCTCGCTGCGATGGGAGTGCGGCACTATGCACTGCAGGAGTTTCGCGCTCAAGGTTGCGCATCGGCAGCACTTGCAGCCGCGCCGCGCAAGAGCCTGCTCGACGCGCCTTGGCACGACCGCCTCGCAACGAAGTTCGAATCGCTGGTCGTGCGGCGGGCGTCACTGTAGCCCGGCGGTCGCGAACCCGTTCACCACGTTCTTTGATTCATATCAAAGTTAATGGTCCGCCCATGGAACATACTGGGTTTTCCGCAACGGCCATCATTGCCTGGAGCGCAAGGTAACGCCTGCGGGTAAGGCCGGCACTTCGCTATCAGGCCCGCGTCAGCAAATAAACCGTTGTTTATGGCGCAAAAGGCACGCATCGAGCTGGTATGTCCGGCAGGGAACCTCCCCGCGCTGCGGACGGCTGTCGACAACGGCGCCGACTGCGTCTATATCGGTTTGCGCGACAACACCAACGCTCGCAACTTCAGCGGCCTCAATTTCGACCTCGCCGCTGCGCGCAACGGGCTGCTCTACGCGCACACCAAGGGCGTCAAGGTGTTGCTCGCGATCAACACCTACCCGCAACCAGCGACCTGGCAGCGCTGGACCCAAGCCGTCGATATCGCCGCCGAGCTCGGTTTCGACGCCATCCTCGTCGCCGATCCGGGGCTCATGCGCTACGCCGCGGCCGCGCATCCGCAGCTGCGTCTGCATCTCTCGGTGCAGGGCTCGGCAACCAACTACGAGGCGATCAACTTCTACCACCGGCATTTCAACGTGCGCCGGGCGGTGCTGCCGCGCGTGCTGTCGGTGGCGCAGGTCGAACAGGTCATCAGAAACACGCCGGTCGAGATCGAAGTGTTCGGCTTCGGGAGTCTCTGCGTGATGGTCGAAGGCCGCTGCGCGCTCTCCTCCTACGTGACCGGGGAGTCCCCCAACATGGCGGGCGTGTGCTCGCCGGCCAAGGCGGTGCGGTGGGAACAGCAGGCGGACGGTCTCGAAGTGCGCTTGAATGGCATTCTGATCGACAAGTACGGCGCTCACGAGAACGCGGCCTACCCGACGCTGTGCAAGGGCCGCTTCAAGGCCGGCGAAGACACTTATTATGCGATCGAAGAACCCGCGAGCCTCAACGCGCTCGAGTTGTTGCCGGAACTCGCCCGCATCGGTGTCGTCGCGGTCAAGATCGAGGGCCGCCAGCGCAGCCCCGCTTATGTCGCCGCGGTCACCCGCGTATGGCGGCAGGCGCTCGACACGTGTATGCGGGATACCAACGACTACGCCGTGCAGCCACACTGGGCCGCGGAACTGTGCCGGATGTCCGAAGGACAGAGCTACACGCTCGGCGCCTATCACCGTCCCTGGAAATGAAACGTCCCCGCCGGAAACACTCATGAAACTCGCACTGGGACCGTTGCTTTACTACTGGCCGCGCCAATCGGTCATGAGGTTCTACGAGGAGATTGCCGGCACCTCCGTTGACATCGTGTACCTCGGTGAAGTGGTGTGCTCGCGCCGTCATGAACTGCGCCTGCCCGACTGGCTGGACCTCGCGGCTGCCTTGGCGGGCGCGGGCAAGGAAGTCGTGCTGTCAACCCAGGCGCTGATCGAATCCGAGTCGGACCTCAAAACCCTGCGCCGTATAACCGGCAACGATCGCTTCCTGGTCGAAGCCAACGACATGGGAGCAGTGCACCTGCTGTCGGGAACGACGCCGTTTGTCGCCGGCCCGCACCTCAACATCTACAACCCGCACACCCTCGCCTTGTTTGCCGAACTCGGCGCCTGTCGCTGGGTAAGCCCGGTGGAAATGCCGCGCCCCATGCTCACCGACATGCTGCGCGCCGCGCCCGAAGGGCTCGCCACCGAAGTGTTCGCATTCGGCAGGTTGCCGCTCGCGTTCTCCGCGCGCTGCTTCACCGCGCGCCGCAACAACCTGCCGAAAGATGACTGCCGGTTCTGCTGCATCGAGCACCCGGACGGGCTTTCCCTCGACACTCGCGAGGGCCAGCCGTTCCTGGTGCTGAACGGCATCCAGACCCAATCTGCCACGGTTTATAACTTGATCGACGAGCTCGATGTGCTCGCCGGCATCGGCGTGGACGCCGTGCGCATCAGTCCGCAATCCCGCTACACGCCGGAAATCATCGCGCTGTTCCGCCAATGCGCGAGCGGCGCGCTCGCCGCGGCTCAAGCCGCGCGCGAGCTCGAGCGGATGGCGCCGGGCGCGCTGTGCAACGGCTACTGGCACGGCAAACCGGGGCTCGAGCAGGTTGCTGTGTCACACCGAACTGCTGAGGCATGAACGATGTACCACGGCGAGCGATTTAACGGCATCACCCATTTGATGGGAACGGCGCTTGCTGCGGCCGGCGCAACGGTGCTGGTAATGCTGGCCGCGCGCCAGGGCGACCCCTGGAAGATGGTCAGTTTCAGTATTTACGGCGTCATGCTATTCGCGCTCTACACCTTGTCCACCCTTTACCACAGCACCCGCGGCAAGCTGAAAGATGTCTTCCGGAAACTCGATCAGTGTTCGATTTATCTGCTGATTGCGGGCACCTATACGCCGTTTACCCTGGTCACTCTGCGCGGGGCTTGGGGGTGGTCACTGTTCGGGGTGATCTGGGGCCTGGCGGCCCTCGGCATCGCCCAGGAAGCGTGGCTGGGAAAAGGCGCAAGGATACTTGCGCTGGTCATTTATGTCCTTATGGGCTGGCTCGCCGTGATCGCGGTCAAGCCGCTGATTGCGGCGTTGACCCCTGCCGGGTTTGCCTGGCTGGCAGCGGGTGGCCTGTTCTATACCGGTGGCATCATTTTCTATGCGCTCGATGAAAAGCTGCGGCACGGGCACGGGATCTGGCATTTGTTCGTACTGGCAGGCAGCGCCAGCCATTACCTCGCAATACTGCTTTATGTGGCGTGAAATGGAATTGCCGCCGTTTCCCGGACCGCTGCGAGCCGTGCTGTCGCGGCTGCCGCAGTATCCTCCCGCGGCGGCGCTCGCCGTCCTGCTCAACCTGTGGCTGGGCCATGTGCTGAGCGGCAGGCACCTGCCTGCCGCGCTGGGCAAGGTGGTGTGCATCTGCGTGCGCGACGTCGGGCTGCGCCTGCTGTTCGCGATCAAGCGCGACGGTGTCGTCGCCTGCGGCAACGCGCGCCCGGATGTCACGATCA
>JAHFRO010000272.1 GCA_023266245.1 Betaproteobacteria bacterium
AGAAGCAGGAGCCGTTTCTCAAGCTCAATCCGCGCGGGCAGGTGCCGGTGCTGGAGGACGACGGTCACGTGTTCTGGGGCTCGACCGCGTGCCTGGTCCACATCGCGCGCAAGCACGGCGGCGAGAAGTGGCTGCCGACCGATCCGGCCGGCATGGCCGAAGTGATGCAGTGGCTGGAGCTCGCGCAAAACGAGATCCACTACGGCCTGCAATGGGCGCGCGGCGTCATGAACAAGATCAAGACCGGCAACCTCGAGGAGTATCAGGGCTACGGTAAGACCGGCCTCGGGGTCCTCGAGGGCCGCCTCAAGAACAACCAGTGGCTGGCGCTCGGCCGCCCGACGATCGCCGACGTCGCCTGCTATCCGTACGTGGCGGTCTCGCACGAAGGCGGCCTCAAGCTGGAAGACTACCCGGGCGTGGCGGCCTGGGTGAAGCGCGTCGAAGCGCTGCCGGGCTGGGTGAAGCGCGTGTAGATTTGAACCACAGAGGCACAGAGTCACAGAGGATTTTTTCAATGGTCCGTCCGTATTTCTCCGTGTCTCTGTGTCTCTGTGGTGAAGGATTGTAGCCAGTGCCGGACTTCCGCTACGCACACGCAACCGCTAAGGAGTGGCGCGAGGCGGCAAACTCCTGCCTCACGCAGCTCGGACAGGGTCCGGCCAGCCTCGGCTTTCTCTACGTCACCGACGTGCTTGCCGATCACGTTGGCGACATCCTTGCGGCCTTCAAGAGCAGGACCGGCGTGCCGCACTGGGTGGGTACGGTGGGCATCGGCATCTGCGCCACGGCGCAGGAGTATCTCGACGAACCGGCGATCGCGGTGATGGTCGGCGATTTCGAGCCGGATTCGTTCCGCGTGTTCGCGGGCGTGGCGAGGAGCGCCGACGTGGACAACGTGGCGCTCAAGTGCGGCGGCGCGACGCCCAATTTCGCGATCGTTCACGCCGATCCCCACAACCGGCGGGTGGCCGATCTCGTAAACCGGCTCGCGGGCAAGGTGGAAAGCGGATTTCTGGTAGGCGGACTCACCAGCTCACGCCGCCAGAACCTGCAGATCGCCGACGGCGTGGTGGAGGGAGGGTTGTCCGGGGTATCTTTTTCAGACGGCGTTACCATTGCCACGCGGCTCAGCCAGGGTTGCTCGCCGATCGGACCCAAGCACGTGGTTACCACCTGCCAGCAAAACGTCATCATCAGCCTGGACGGGCGGCCTGCGCTCGACGTGTTCAAAGAGGACATCGGCGAGACGCTGGCACGCGACCTCAATCGCGTCGGCGGCCACGTCTTCGCGGGGCTGCCGATCCCCGGCAGCGACACCGGCGATTACCTGGTGCGCAACCTGGTGGGCATCGACCCCGCGAATCGCCTGATCGCAATCGGCGAGATGCTGCAGCCGGGCGCGAGCGTGATGTTCTGCCGGCGCGACGCCAGGACCGCGCATGATGACATGGCACGCATGCTGGAGAGCATACGCCAGGGGCTGTTCTCGCGCGCGCGCGGCGGCGTCTATTACTCGTGCCTCGGCCGCGGGGCAAGTCTGTTCGGTTCCAACTCCGAAGAGCTCAGAATGATCCGCGAGGCGCTCGGCGAGTTCCCGCTGGTCGGCTTCTTCTGCAACGGCGAGATTTCGCACAACCGCCTCTACGGCTACACCGGGGTGCTGACGCTGTTCGTATGATGTTCCTCGACCGCATTGCGGTGATCGTCGCCTTTGCCAATCGCAATTTCAACAGCGGGCTGCGTGCCTATTACTTCGGCGTGGCCGCGCTCTCCTGGTTCCTGCACCCGGCGCTGGCGAAGGTGGTCGCCACGGAAGGGTGGAAAAATGGTCAATAGCGTGCTGCTCCTCAACAACGACGACGTCCAGAAAGTGCTCAATGTCGAGTCGTGCCTGAAGGCGCTCGAACTGGCGTACCGTGCGCAGGCGAGCGGCAAGACGGTGGTGCGGTCCCGCACTCAGAGCTATGTGCCGTTGAGTGAGCCGAATCTCTCGTATTGCCTCAAGACGATGGAAGGGGCCTTGTTCGATGGTGACTACATGGCGCTGCGGCTTTCTTCCGACATCGTGAGCGAGGAACGCGTGGATGGCGTGGTGCGCCGGGAGAAGCTGGCGCGCGGGCCCGGCGGCACGTACTGCGGCCTGATCCTGCTCTTCAGCATGCGCGATCTTGCCCCGGTCGCGATGATTCACGACGGCTATATCCAGCTGTTCCGGGTCGCCTGCACCAGCGCGTTGAGCGCGCGGCTGATGGCGCGGGAAGATGCGGGTGACCTCGGATTGCTCGGCTCGAGCGGCCAGGCCTGGGCGCACCTGATCGCGATGAACGCGGTGTGCGAATTGCGGCGCGTACGCGTCTTCAGCCCCGACGCGCAGCATCGGCGGGCTTTCGCCGAGCGCGCCCGGCGCGAGCTGGGCATCAAGGCAACCGCGGTGGAGAGCGCGCGGGAAGCGGTGGAAGGCGCTGATCTCGTGGTTGCCGCGACCAACGCCAGCCAGCCGATCGTGGACGGCAAGTGGATCGCGACCGGAGCGCACGTCATCTCCATCGTCAGCGGCGATCTCAAGACGCAGCGCCGCGAGCTCGACGACGAGACGATGCGCCGCGCCTCAGTCGTGATCGCGCATTCCAAGCAAACCGCCATCGCGCAGAAGCACGGCGATCTGGCGGTGCCGGTGGAGAAAGGAATCCTGAGCTGGGAGCAGATTCACGACTTGAGCGAGGTGGTTGCAGGCACCGTGCGTGGCCGCGCAAGCCGCGACGACGTCACGGTATTCAAGAACAACGTCGGGATGGGCCTGCAGTTTGCCGCCGTGGCGCCGCAAATCTATGAACTGGCGAAAGCCGGAGGGATCGGCCGCGAGCTGCCAGGCGAGTGGTTTCTGCAGCGGCTCAAGCCATAATAAAACGACGGGTAATGAAGCGTTACTCGTTTTTCAGCCTGCTGCGCCATGCGGCGAGCGATCACCGGCATTGGGGGTGCGCGCCGCTTGAGACGCTGGCCTAGAAGTCGGCGTCCTCCTCCAGGGAAACGCGTTTCAGGTGGCGGCGGCGCTGCCACATCGAAAACGCGAATGAAGCCGCCGACAGCGCGAGCATCGCGCCCGAGATCGGGCGCGTGACGAACA
>JAHFRO010000273.1 GCA_023266245.1 Betaproteobacteria bacterium
AGCGTGACCCACGCTAGCGATGATCCCCACTACGCCAACCTACGGGGAGTTCGACCCTTGACAACGCCGCCCGACTAAAGAAGCGGTCATTAGCCGGATGCCAGACCTGATGCGTTTTTCCCCCGTCGGGCTGGGCGCGGCAATCTGGAGCTTGTCGCTGCTTTATTCATTGCCGGGCGAAAGCGCCGGCAAAGAGGTAACATTCCCTGTGTCTGGCCTAGAGTGGGGGAGTGCCATGAGGAACGCGATTCGAAGTCTGACAGCAGTGCTTGTAGCCTTGGCGCTCACCGCGCCCGTCCTGGCGCAGAGCGACCTGCGAGCCCCGCTTGCCCAACCGCTGAAGATCAAGCTGGGCATGCTGAATGTCCCGGCGCTGTCCCCGCTGTGGCTGATGCCGGAGCAGGCGGCGAAGTACAACATCCAGATCGAGAACGTGATGTTCCAGCGCTTTGCCGACGCGCGCACGGCGCTCGTCTCCGGCGACATCCAGATTACTGCTTTCGGGCCGCAGGACATTTCACTTGCGCTCGGCCAGGGCGCCAAGACCCTCGTCGGAGTCGCGGGGGTGGGCTCGGGCAACGACTGCCTGCTCGTGCGCAAGGGCGAGGACATCAAGGATTGGACAGGCGTTGCCGACAAGCGCATTGGCATCGGCGCGGGATCGATCTCCTGGCTCAAGTTCGCCGCGTCGGTGCAAGAGAACGGCCTGCAGTACGGCAAACTGAAGATCATCAACATTGTCGGCGGCGGCTCGAACTACCTGAAGGCGCTGCAGGGCAAGGAGATCGACATGGCCGTGGTGTGGCAGCCATTCTGCGCGCAGGCGATCGTCGAGGGTTACGGCGCCTATCCGACCGTCGACCACAACCGCTCGAAGACCGTCGGCAGCCTCATCGCGGTGCTCGCGGTCAACCGGACGTTCATGGAGAAGAGCCCCGACGCGGTACAGCGCCTGGTCGTCTCGTTCCTGGACGTGCTTGAGCTCGCGCGCACTGACACCGCGCGCTGGGCCAAGATCTACGCCGAGAAGGCGGGGCTGCCCGAAAACGTGGCGGCGGAATCGATCCGCATCACGCGGCTCGATCCCACGCTTCCGCTCGAGTCGATCAAGCGCATCTCCAGGTTCCTGTCAGACAACGGCGTGATCACCCGCGACGTGTCGGGCGAGATCGCGCAGTACTACACCTACGATTTCCTGTCGAAGGCGACCGGCCGGTCGGCGGAGCAGCTCGGCCTCAAGCAGTAGTTCCGTGGCGAAGCGGCGACTCCCGGCGCCCTGGTTCCTGCTCCTGCCGGCAGCGCTGGCGGCGTTGTGGTATTTCGCCGTCGAGTGGCGCTGGGTGACGGAGGGCATCATTCCGTCTCCCGCGCAGGTGCTGCGGTCCTGGCATACGTGGATCTTCGGCAGCGCCAAGGCGACGCTCTCGCCGTATTCCGGTACCTGGACCGACAACGTCCTCTATTCGATGCGCCGCGTGCTGCAGGGATTCGGGCTGGCGGCGCTGGTGGCGATCCCGCTCGGCCTGATCATCGGCTGGAACCGGCTCGCCGCGCGCCTGGTCGATCCCACGATCCAGTTGTTGCGCCCGGTGCCGATCACTGCCTGGCTGCCGTTCGCGATCGCGGTGTTCGGCATCTACGATGCGAGCGCGCTGTTCCTGATCGGGCTGGGTGCGTTCTACCCCATCGTGGTGAACACCACGCATGGCGTGCGCGACACCAATCTGCTCCTGCTGCGCGCGGCGCGCATGATGGGCGCGGGCCCGGGGACAGTGCTCGCCAAGGTGGTCTTTCCCTCGGCGCTGCCTTCGATATTCACCGGCTTGCGCCTCGGGGTGGGGGTCGCCTGGACCGCGGTCATCGTCGCCGAGATGATCGCGGTGAAATCCGGCCTCGGCTATGTGCTGTGGGATGCCTACTACGTCGGGCGTATGGACATCTGCGTGGCGACCATGTTTTCGGTCGGCCTACTCGGGTTCCTGTCCGACCAGGTCATCGTCTGGGCATCGCGGCTGCTGTTGCGCTGGCGCGCGCTGGAGGCGCACGCGTGATTGAGATCGGCGGCGTCTCGAAGGAGTTCGCGAAGGGCGAGCGGCGCGTGCTCGCGCTGCAGGACATCGGCCTTACGGTCGCCGAGCGCGAGTTTGCCGCCATTCTCGGTCCCTCGGGCTGCGGAAAATCGACACTACTCAACATGGTTGCCGGCTTTGAGCGGCCGACGCGCGGCAGCGTGCGCGTCGCGGACCAGGAGATTCTCGCTCCGTCCCCGCAGCGTGCCGTGGTGTTCCAGGAACCGGCGCTTTTTCCATGGCTGTCGGTGCAGGAAAACGTGCTGTTTGGCCCCAAGACGCAGGGCCAGCCGGCTGCGCAGTACCAGACGCGCGCCGCCCAGATCATAGAGCAGGTCGGGCTGCGGGGCTTCGAGGCGAGCTATCCGGCCGAGCTCTCCGGCGGGATGCGCCAGCGCGTGGGGATCGCGCGCGTGCTCATCATGCAGCCGCAGGTGCTGCTGATGGACGAGCCTTTCGGCAGCCTCGACGCGCAGACCCGCTCGCTAATGCAGGAGCTGCTGCTCCAGGTCTGGGAACGGCACCACCAGACGGTGTTGTTCATTACCCACGACATCGAGGAGGCGCTGCTGCTCGCCGACCGCGTCTGCGTGATGACCGCGCGGCCGGGACGCATCAAAAAGAGCATCGAAGTGGGGATTCCACGGCCGCGTTCGATCGAAGTTACGACCTCGCCGGAATTCAACGCGCTCAAGCGCGAGGTGCTGGCGCTGATCCGCGAGGAAAGCCAGCGCGCGGCGGCCGAGGCGCTGGAGGTTTAGCGCGGCGTCTTGCTAAGTTCCGCTTTGGGTCGCAAAGCGAACCTCGGCTGACGGGCGCTTCCCAACCAATACATACCCACAGATTCGGTGGATAAGTCTGTGCAAAGCCTGCGTATGTTTGTCGGCAAGTCCGGTCGGCAATGGTTATCAGCCACTTTGAATATTTTTTGTGCAACTCGTGCGGCCCGCGGATTCGGGATGCTAACCGAATCGCTTTTGGGCTTACTTGCGAATATCCGCGAAGGGTCGTTTACCGACCATTGGCGAAAGGGCGCTTTCCTCATGATCGCTTGCTCTC